>DQZA01000228.1 GCA_011042035.1 Desulfobacteraceae bacterium | reverse complement strand
CTAACAGTTGCGCAACAAGTGGCACTGTTAGACCTCCAACCCGGGCAGGTATAAAATTGCTGACGTCATCAAGGCGAGCTGAGAACTTCCCAAACTGCTCATACCGGGCGTCTTTATATCCGAACATGGAGTCAAGGGTATTTACAGCTCTATAACCGATGGCACCTAGGGGACCAAGCATCAGTGCATAAAACAATGGGGCAATTACTCCATCCACCATATTTTCGGCTATGCTCTCAACCGCAGCCCTCACCAGTTCGCCCTCATCCAGGTCAGAAGTCTTTCTTCCAACCATCATGGCCGTTTTATTTCGAGCAAGTTCAAGGTTGTGCTCAGCAAGTGCATAGTAAACCTCTTTGCTATGCTTAACCAGGTCTTTAATTGCTATTGCAGTGTATATCATGATAATGGAGGCCAGGTCTCCTAATGCAGGATTAAGAATCCCACATATCCAAATGAAAAGTGCAGTACCAGACACGGTGAAAAACAGCGTACATAGTGCCACGGCCGTACCTGCCAACATCTCATTCTTGATAGTCATACGGCCACGTTGCTCAAGCCATGAAGCCAACCTGCCTATACCTCTCACAGGATGAGGCACAAAGCGGGGATCTCCAAGGACAAAATCAAGTCCCACAGCAAGTATTATCTGGTACTCGAGCCTCACCTTCTAATAAGCTCCCAACACCTCTTTTAATGCATTGATGAGTCGTTGATTTTCTTCTTCGGAGCGAACGGATATCCTGAAAAATGTCTTGTCTAGTCCGACGAAATTGTCGCAGCAGCGTATGATTATCTTGTAATTAAGTAGCAGTTCTCTCAACTTGACGGCATCCAGCCCCCTTTTTTGTATCCTTACCAGCAAGAAATTGGCCTCACTGGGATAGACATAAAGTCCCTCAATCCCCCTTATCTCTCTCGCCATCTTACCCCTTACTTTACCAATTGACTTACGAGTTAATTCAATAAGCGCTTTATCCTCTAAAGCCCTTTCCGCAATAGCCTGGGCAAATACATTGACAGACCAAGGAGCCTGAAGGCGGCGCAGCCTCTCGACAAATTTTTCATCCCCCACAAGCCAGCCTACTCGAATCCCAGGTATTGCAAATATCTTTGTAAGCGAAAACAATACCACCACATTTTTTGGCCTGTTTTGAACGAGTGAGTCCGTATCACCCACAAAATCATAGAAGGCCTGGTCTACTACAAAAAACACCTCACTATTCTTTCTTGCCAGAGTCCTTATCTCCTCAGCCTCAGAGACTGCACCGATGGGATTGTTTGGCCGGCCAAGCAAAACAACGTCCCCAGGCCTAAGTGTTGACTCTAGACGGTCTAGAGGAAATTGGAATCCGGATTTCTCATCCATGTGGACATAAACCACCCCAATATCAGCAGCCCTGGCACTGTATTCGTAGTCCACATAAGAGGGAACTGGAATCACCGCCCTTTTGGGTTTTATGGCCCTGGGAAGTAAATATAGAAGTTCGCTTGTGCCATTGCCCGCTAGAATCTCAGAGGGCAATACCCCATATTGCTGGGCAATTCGGCCCCGCAAGTGGAAGCAAAAGGGATCAGGATAATGAACAATTAGGGGCTTTACAGAATCAATAACTGATTCTAACCACCGAGGGGGCCCAAAGGGATTTATGCTTGCCGAAAAGTCTATTAAATCTTCTGCATGGCAATTCAGCGCCCTGGAAACTTCCCATATGTCCCCCCCATGACGCCAGTCCTTCATAAAACTTTACCTCCACTATGAAGGAGAATTACAGCAACTAGTGGAGGCACCACCTCAGAGACTTCGCACACTGCACCAAGGGTATCACCAGTGTATCCACCTATCCTTTTATAAGACCATAAGCAGAAAAGAAAAATCTCTCCTATTGACAATGCTGTAATAATGAGCCCGTGACGGCCAAACCCTACGCAGGATAGTATCAACATAAGCGTCAGACCCAGCCCAGCCCCAACACACTTCAGCCCACCATGTCCGGCAAATGCCGTCGCAAGACCGCCTTCAGCCCTTGCGTAAGGGAGTAATGCCATCATGATCAACAATGCAGTCCTGCCTGTGAGAGGCATTAGTATCAATATTGTCCATCTTTGTGGAGCAGGAACTTGAGAAAACGTGACCCACTTCATGAGGACAAGCCATACAATTCCCACCACGGCCATGGTCCCTACTCTGCTGTCACTCATTATACTCAGCACCTGCTCCCTGGATCGGGCACTGAAAAATCCGTCGCACGTATCTGCAAAGCCGTCAAGATGAAGGGCTCCACTGAAGGCTATCAAGATTCCGATGGCAATAAGTGCCGCAAGCTGTCCTGGAAGTAGTTTGTACCCCAGATAAACGATACCCGTGGTTACTAGACCGATAAAAAGACCTACTATAGGAAAGAATATGGCGCCTCTAGCCAGGTTGGTTTCATCCCCCCATAGTCTTGCTGGAATTGGAAGGATAGTCAGAAATGACAAGGCACTCAAAAAAGACCTCATGGAACTCCTCCCTGAGAGCATGGTTTGATACGTACTGGCACCCCAGATACCATCAAAATAACCTCATCAGCCATGCTGGCAATTGTCTGGTTGCAACGGCCTAGCAAATCCCGGTATCTTCTAGCTAGCCTATTTTCAGGTACTATCCCCATTCCAATTTCATTAGTAACAAATATCACCAAGCCCTTCGCACTACGGGCGCCGCTTACCACACCAGAGCACAGGGCAAAGACCCGCTCCTCATTCAGCTCCACCCCATCTTTGGTAGCATGATACAAGATGTTATTTACCCATAAGGTGAGGCAGTCTACTACAATCACACTGGAATCTTTGGCCTTCAAAAGCGCACCTTCTATATCCACGGTCTCCTCTATTGTGGTCCAACCTCTGCCCCTCCTTGATTCTTTGTGCTTATCTATTCGTTTCTTAAGCTCATCGTCTAGGATCGGACATGTGGCAATAAAGACCCGCCTGCCTTTTATTTTTTCGGCAAGGCCTTGAGCATAGTCACTTTTTCCGCTTCTGGCACCCCCGGTTATTAAACATATCTTTCCCATCGTGACCTTTTCCAATATGCGCGAGTTCATCAAATTTGTGATTGCTTATCCGAAACCCCTAACTCTGAAGAATGCTAGGTCTCCCTTTTTTTCTTATCCATTGCTTGGCGAAGCTTTTCACCCAAGGAACCAAAAGACGAATCCGAAGGACTGTAGCTTTCCCAATCGCCTTCTTCACCGCCTGGAGCCGGTGCAAGGGTCATTTTTTTCTCTGCTTGGTTTATGCTCTCTATTGTGACTCTCAAGACATTACCTTCCTTTAATTTTTCTAATTCCGCCCCATAGGGTGACCCTTCAAGTTTTACCCTAGGTACTAAACCCGTTACTCCCGGCTCAATGGAGACAAAGAAGCCAAATTTTTCCTTTTTTTCCAACCGTCCTTCCACCACCTCTCCCTCGTGATATCGTTGAAGGATGTCGGACCATGGGTCCCCTTCCACATCCTTCATGCTCAAGGACAGTCTCCGATTTTCCTTGTCAATTTCTTTGACCATTACCCTTACTCTATCCCCTACCTTGACCAACTCCTCTGGCTTAAGGACCCTCTTTATATAGCTCATTTCACTTATGTGCACGAGGCCCTCCACCCCGGGCACTACCTCCACAAAGGCCCCGAAAGAAACACACCGGGTGACCTCACCGTCCACGACTTGCCCCTCTCGGACAAAGGCACCAATGTTTTCCCATGGATCAGGGGACACGTCTTTTATAGAGAGGGAGATCTTCACCTTTCCATTACCCTTATCACGCTCCACTGCCAATATCTTAACCTTGACATTCTGACCTATGTGTAGAATCTTTTCAGGATTGCTCACGCGTGACCAGCTCAGTTCCGAGACATGTACCAGGCCCTCTATGCCAGGAAATACTTCCACGAAGGCACCAAATGAAACCAGCCTGGTTACAGTTCCCTCTATTACCATGTCTTTTTCAATCTTGGATAGAAACTCTCCTCTCATCTTTTCCAATTCTTTTTCAAGTAGCCGACGTCTAGACAAAACAATATTTCGCCCGTCTTGCTCAAACTGGGTCAAAAGGAAGCGAAATGTCTTACCCACATACTGCTCAGGATCCTCTGCATACTTGAGGTCCATCTGACTGCCCGGGCAAAACGCCCTTTTTTGCATTACCGTCACATCGTATCCCCCTTTACACCGACCTGTGACCCTGCCCTCCACTGGTACCTCATTTTCAAATGCGTCTTCAAGAGCCCTGAGTCCCCCAGTTCCGGACATCGCTCTTGATAGCCTTACTTCACTTTCCCCCACAGAGACTACATAAAGATCCAAAACGTCCCCTTCTTTGCATGTCAATTTGCCATCTTCGTCAAGTAGTTCCGCCTTTTCCACGACTCCGTCGATTATTGCCCCAATATCTACAAAGACACTCTCTCTGCCGATGGACAAAACCTTACATGAGACCCGATCACCAACCTGAATCTCCCTCGCTTCTTTCTGCTCGTATGCCTCCAGCATTTTCTCAAAGCTCTGGTCTTCACTAGGGATCTGTTTTTCTTTGTCCTCCATGTCACTTTCCCCTGTACTTGATATTAGGGCGAGCATACATTTTTGCCACGCCGGCGGTGACTCTATCAGGGCTAGATATTGTTTTCAAGGGCAAAGCAATTTTCCACCTATCCTGGGATCCACCTTACTACCATGTTTGTATTTGGTGTCTCCATCCCCCTTCCCCACAAAAAGCTAAAAAGAACAAAAATTTTCTTGACACCCAATGGATTGTCATAATATTTATTCATATTATGAATAGTGTAGGATCTTCATCCAATGGTGAGTTCTTGAAGTATCAGATAACAAAGCTTCAGGATTTGATAAATCAAATGGTGGGGTGTTGTGAAGACAAGCGCCTCTATCAGTCTCGACGCTTTGATTTGCCTTATGCGGAATTGCGATGTCTGATGCTTTTCAGGACTGAAAGGTATTTGACGGTCAAAGGTATAGCACAAAGGCTAGATGTCGCCAAAAGTAGAGTGACAAAGCTCATCAGCGGTCTGGTAAGAAAAGGGCTCGTAGAGTCAATAGAAGATCCAAAGGATGCACGGGTAAAATTGATCAGCCTCACCCGTAAGGGAAAAGAGAAATGTAAAGAAATAGAAGTGTTTCAACTAGAAATACACGAAAAAATTTTATCCCAATTTGACCCAGAGGAAAGAGGTCATATAATGAGAGCCCTAGAAAATCTTACCATGGCAATGGAGACAGTTAAGGCAAATCTTACATAATTTTTTTGACTGAACAGTTAACAGCATTAACAATTATGGAACTGGAGGTATAAGAATGGATAAAGAATTGGAAGCTCAAATTGAGCAAAAGGTGAGAGAAATCCTGGACGCCGAGCTCGGCGCAAAAATTTCCAAGGCAATAAGCGAGGGGCAGGTAGAAAGCAAGGCCGCATTCATTGCTTCCAAGGGGAATCTGGACTCGGCCTATATGCCGCTTATCTTGGCCAGCGCTGCAGCTGCACTGGAAATCGAATCAGCAATTTTCTTCACCTTTTACGGCCTGGATATCATTAACAAGAAAAAAAATAAGAATCTAAAGGTCGCGCCCATAGCCAACCCAGCCATGCCCATCCCAATGCCCAACATAATAGGAGCATTGCCGGGGATGACTGCGATGGCTACCTTGATGATGAAAAAATGGATGGCCGCCCAGAATGTTCCTAGCATCCAGGAACTCTTGGAGGTGTGCATGGAGAGCCGGGTTAAGCTCATAGCGTGCACTATGAGCATGGATGTGATGGGAATCAAAAAGGAAGACCTCATTGACGGGATCGAATTCGGAGGTGCTGCTACTTTTCTTGAGTATGCCTCCCGCTGCAATATAACTTTGTTATTCTAACAAGTGCTAGAAGGAAGGTTCCTATAGCTTCGGTATTACCTGCAGGTTCTGATCTGTCCCTCATTTAACAGGAGGGTGACGGCGGCCACTGTCGCCATCACCTTTTTTAACCGGATTACGATTTTCCCGCCACCGCGAATGGGTTGAACCTGGTGTCATAATCATACACATCCAGCCCCTCGCGCCTTTTCAAGAATCCAACCGCCAAATATGTAGCTGGCGTGGCAAGCCCCTCATAGCCACATTTTACGAGCCACTGAGTAACTATGGTCATAGCCAGCGTACGAATCGGCATTATCCCATAAAAGGCCAAGGAAATAAACACAAGTGAATCTAGCCCTTCTCCCACCAAGGTGGAGCCTATGGTCCTAGTCCACAGCCATTTACCCTTGGTGGCAAGTTTCATTTTTGCAAGCACGAAGGAATTGGAGAACTCACCTACCAGGTAGGCGAGAAACGATGCCACGAGAAGCCTCGGTGCATACCCTAGAATTTGGGCGTAGGCCTCCTGGCCTTTCCAGAAAGGGGCAGAAGGCAGGATCTTGCCAATCCAAAAGGCAGTAACCACCAAAAGGTTACAGGCAAAACCTAGCCATATGACCCGCCGCGCCTGGCCATACCCATACACCTCGGTAAGCACGTCACCTATAATATAGCTTATTGGAAAGATGATGATTGCAGCGGGGAGAACAAGACCAAATATGGAGACCAGTTTCACTGCAATTATATTGGAAGTTATGAGTGCGGTTACAAAAAGACAAGCTATCACCAAGAAATAGGAAGAATACCCTTTTTGCCTGCATTTTCCTTCCACTGTAATGCACCTCTGACATTGTTGGCAGCATGTTTCAAGGTCGCATTTTACAATACCAGGTTATATTAGGTAATGAAAGTCTTCATTTAAGGAGCTAAAACGAAGCCCCAATGTATTCCAACTCCGCAAAATACCTCTCCGCAAAGCTCAGGCTCAAAAACGCCCCCATCCCCGCCACACGCCGCTTGATAGTTGGCAGCGTTATCTCCCTCTGGTGCTGTTTCTTTCATGAATTACCCGAAAGCGCAGCGTTCGGGCAAATTGCTGGTGTGCTCCAGCTCCCCTACCATCTTTTCCAGCACCTTCATCCTTTCCTTCATCATCTGCAGTTCTTTGATCAACTCCTCCTTTATGACATCCTCTGCGCCTCCAATTTCAAAATCTTATTTCTCTTTCCAAGATTCAAATTTCACCCAGATAACAGCGCCCAGTTCCACATCCTTGTCTTTGCCCTCGTGCTTTATTTTTTCAGGAGCAGTATTGAGTGCAGCAAATCCCCACCAACCTGCATGAGGAATTCCGTAGGTAAAAACTCCATTGGCGTCTGCCTTTATCACCTGGGTTACCATATAGTCGGAAGGTGCAACTGCCTTTTGATCTTTGTTGTAATATTCAACCTCGATCTCAGCATAGGGTACGGGTTTTCCGTCTAGCATTACGATTCCTTGAAAGACATTACCCGCATATAGCCCAAAGGGCCTAGAAAGCGGTACGATTTCTGTTCTGAGTCCCACGGGCTCATCCCAGCCGTCTTCATTGCCAAATGCACCCACAACAGTCTTTGTATAATGCATGATGTATTTATCTTCTGCTGGTTCCCAGTATGGCTGAGGTACCATAAAAAACTGGTAAACCCCTGGCCTTTTCAGTCGGTAGCTGAGCTCCCATGCCTTGTGTCCAAAGACGGTGGTTTGTTTTAGCTTTGAAACCAAACTCTGTTTCTTGCCGGCAAACAACACACCAACTTGGCGAGGCATCACCAACTCCATTCCGTTGCCTTCAAAGGGATGGGAAAATGATAGCGTCACCTTGACTTCGGTAGGATCTCCGGGCATGACCATGTTATCTGAGGGGATAACCATTCCAAAATGGGCGAGTGCTATCCCAGTTACAGTGAAAAATGAAACAACTACGACCAATGCAAAAAATCCTTTTTTCTTCATCTCTAACACCTCCCAAATTATTTTTTGGAATTTTGTAACAATGGAAAAAACAAAAAAGGCCACAAAAGCCCACTACGCGAGGTTCTTCCCGCAGCTATGGCCTTCGTGGCCCGATTACTGCCTGATATTGTCAATCCCTTTTAGCGCCTGTTTAATGCCAACCCGCCAGTAACGTGCCGATACGTTTTCTGCCTTGCTAGCCCTATTTCCTGCTCTTGAAATAGAGAGCAATGCCAACCAAGCCAATAATATAACCAATACCTCCTATTATCTCTGTGACCCCAGGCCCTTTTTCTTCTCGGAGGAGGGCAATCGACCTGGCAATAGGCTTCAACCTTTCATCAATTACCTCTCCAACAATGGCCTTAATCTTTTCCTCAGATATGCCTCCCATCACATTCTGAGACTTGGCCTTCGCGGCCTTTTCTATTTTCAACTTTTCTTTCTCCTGGGTTGTATCTACCCCAGGATTTAGCCCCATATCCTTTGCCTTTAGGACATACTCCCCCTTGTGCCCCATTGCTGCATTCAGCACTATCCGCAAATCTGTCTTCTGTGGTATCTGGAATGAAAATTCTCCTTTCTTATTGGTTTTCCCTTCCAGTAATTTCTTCTCGTCCGGGCCGAATACCAAGATTTGCCCATCCCGAACCCTCTCACCAGAGCTAAAGTAGCTCTCAGTAAATACCTTATTTCCCTCAACCCATGCATAAACGTACACACGGTGAGCCATGGCCACTGTTGGGTAGAACGTGATCATAAGCGCCACCATGAACACTGCGCCGACAAATAGTCTTTCTTTGCATGCGTGGTACCTTCTATTAATATTTGGCATGACCAACCTCCAGGATCTCCGGTTTTACTCTCTGAAGAAATTTCACACAGACGGTGGTTATTATTCCCTCTATGACCATCACAGGGATATGGGCAACGACGATCAGCTTGGCTGCCGGCAAGAAGGCCTCGCCAGTGGTAACTAGCGCTACCGCAACCAGTATGGCCCCAAGAAAAACAGCTCCAGCCCCACATAAGAAACTCGCAATAACCGGGATCCACCCTTCCTTGCTTAGGGATGCCTTGCGAAAAATAGCATAGCAAACCACTGCGGGAACGCCCATCGTAACAGTATTGACACCGAGGGTAGTAAGGCCACCAAATTGAAATAGAACAGCTTGCAAAAGCAGACCAACAAGGATCGCAGGAAAAGCTGCCCATCCCAGCACCAGTCCCATTAATCCGTTTAATATGAGATGTACACTTGATGGCCCCACGGGGACGTGAATGAGGGATGCCACAAAAAAGGCTGAGGCAAAAACCCCCACCTCAGGCACCTTATCGTAATCCATTTTCGTCAGTCCTACCGCAGTACCTGCGAAGGCTATCAGGCCCCCACCGACAAGAACAGGGGCAGATAAGACTCCCTCTGATATATGCATGTTTCTCCTGACGATTAGTTGTTTTGAGCAAACAAAAAGGCCACAAAGACTCTTCAGCCTCCTGACCGAAAAGGACCTTCGTGGCCTTAAGATTAAAATCCGCAATCTAAAATCTTGGGCTTCTTGCCCAAGAACCGTGACTTATTTAACAGTCATGCACCTAAGTGTCAAGACTTTTTCCGCACCCATTGAAAACAATGACAAACTGCTTAATTTTGCTTAACAAAAAGG
>DQZA01000281.1 GCA_011042035.1 Desulfobacteraceae bacterium | reverse complement strand
GAGTCCTCTGGCTACTGCAGGAGCTCGCTTGTGGAAGAAAGGGGAGATTATGCAGTAAGGGGGAGCATTCTGGATATATTCGCCCCGCTCCATCCCTACCCCATACGTCTTGAGTTCTGGGCGGATGTAATTGAATCCATCAGATACTTTGATCCCTTGAGTCAAAGGAGCCTGAAGCCCCTAAGAGAATTGGTACTTATCCCATGCTGTGAGATATTAACCAGCGAAGAGCACTTAAAGAGGGCAAGGTCAATGGGACGACTGCCCCAGTCTGGTGCAGAGGGAGCCAGATTTCCAGGAATTGAAGCCTGGCTTAACCATTTCTATGATAACCCTAGCACCCTATTCGACTACATGCCAACAGATTCCCTGATCATCTTAATTGAGCCACATAAATTTACCAATCGCCAAGATACCATAAGGGCCCGATTTGAACAGGACGTTGCTCAATACCATAAAGAAGCATCCCGAAAGGGCACGCCATTTCCAGAAACAGATAACACACTTATCCCCAATGAGGAATTCACCAATCTATGCGGTGGATATCAGCAACTCCATTTTGGCCCCTTAGTTACTGAGCAACCGGGTGATGCCAGGCTTTTCCTTTCCACCGAACCGGTAAGACCCGTAGACCATGAGCTGGATCTTGTTATGGAGGGGAAAGGCAGGGTTTCAATGGCCCCACTTGCCCAGCGTGTCTCCCAGTGGGCTGGCTCAGGCGCCTGTGTAGTCCTAGTGACAAGAACAGAGAGACAGGCCCAGCGACTCATTCAAATCCTGGGAAATTATGAGGTGGAAGTGGGCCAAATCGTCAGATCCTGGAGCGAAATCGCCCTGTGCAAGGGCCTTTTCATATGCATTGGAAGGCTGACTAGAGGCTTTGTGTGGCCCAAGATGTCCCTTTTCGTGATCACCGAGGATGAAATCTTTGGCCCTAAGAGACCTGCACCCAGGCCGGGGCTAAAAGGGGCGCCCAAGGCACTTCGCTGGTCAAGCATAAGTCAGCTAAAGGAAGGGGACCTTATAGTTCATGAGGATCACGGGATCGGCCGCTACGGCGGCCTTCTTAAAATGGAAGTGGGTGGGAAAGTAAGTGACTTCCTGTTAATCAACTATGCCGATAAAGATAAACTGTATATTCCCGCCGACCGCATAGGCATCCTTCAAAAATACGTTGGCCCAGATGACAAACTTCCCAAATTGGACCGCCTTGGAGGTAGATCTTGGAATGTCGCAAAACAAAAGGCCAAACGCTCCATCAAAGAGATCGCAAAACAATTGGTAGATCTTTACGCCTTGCGGATGCACAGAAAAGGCTATGCCTTTTCGCCTCCAGATACTAATTACAAGGAATTTGAGGCCACATTTGGACACGAGGAAACCCCTGATCAGGTAAAGGCTATTGAAGAAGTAATAAGGGATATGACCTCTGAACGCCCCATGGACCGCCTTATCTGCGGTGACGTGGGCTTCGGCAAGACAGAAGTCGCTCTTAGGGCTGCATTTAAGGCAGTGTGCGACGGGAAACAGGTGGCAATGCTAGTTCCCACAACGGTCCTTGCTGAGCAACACTATGACACATTCTCTAAGCGGATGGGGCCCTATGGTATAAAGGTGGGCCTGCTCAGCAGGTTCAAGACGCGCAAGGAGCAAGGACAGATTCTGGCGGCACTCCGTTCAGGGGCTATAGATATCATTATTGGAACCCACAGATTGCTGCAAAAAGATGTCTCATTTTCCAATCTGGGGCTTTTGATAATCGACGAGGAACAGCGTTTTGGTGTCAAACAGAAAGAGGCATTGAAAAGATATCGAGCCCTCGTGGACGTACTCGCACTCACGGCAACACCGATCCCACGAACTCTTCAACTGTCCATGACAGGTATCAGAGACCTAAGCATAATAGAAACACCCCCTGAAGACCGCCTTTCCGTACAAACCACTGTGTCGCCGTATGACGAAGGCCTTATAAAGACGGCCATTCACGCGGAACTTGATAGGGGGGGGCAAGTCTTTTTCGTACACAATAGAGTTCAAACCATCCACAATCGTACTGAACAACTGCGCCGGTTAGTTCCCTTTGCCAGGATCTCCATTGCCCATGGGCAAATGAAGGAAAAAGATCTAGAGCAAACAATGCTTCAGTTCCTCAGAAGAGAGATAGACGTTTTGGTCTGCTCCACCATCATTGAATCTGGCCTTGATATACCTACGGCCAACACAATAATTATTACAGAGGTGGAACGTCTTGGTTTAGCTCAGATCTACCAGTTGAGGGGACGCGTCGGCAGATCTCGGGAAAAGGCATATGCATATCTTCTTTTTTCTGACGGAGCAAGGATGACAAAGGACGCAGAGAAAAGACTTAAAGCACTGATGAACTTTTCCCACTTGGGAGCAGGACTGCAGCTGGCGATGCACGACCTCAAGATAAGGGGGGGCGGAAATATATTAGGATTTGCCCAGTCTGGCCACATTACGGCCATAGGCTACGAGCTATATTTAAAACTTGTGGAGCAGGCAGTAGCAGAACTGAAGGGTGAACCCTGGCATGAGATTCCTGAGCCAGAAATTAATCTACCGGTTCCAGCACGTCTGCCAGAGCGTTACATAGGGGATATGGACATCAGACTCAATCTCTATCGCAGGCTTTCAACGGTGAAAGAGAAACAACAAATTGAACGAATGAAAGAAGAGGTAAGAGATCGCTTCGGCCCACTACCGCAGGAAGTTGAGAGCTTATTTGGATTGGTTCATCTACGGCTAATGCTCAAAAGGATGGGTATTTCAAGGCTTGATGTGGGAGACTCGGGGATTTACCTCACATTTACCGAAACAAGCCCCCTGAAGCCAGACAAATTAGTCAAAATGATCACCAACAAGGCATCGCGATTTCACTTTGTATCCCCAGCCCGCCTCCACATCAGGGCGCCAGGGCTAGCCAATGGAGACATCTTGGGAACGGTCATGCAAAAAATCCAAATTATTGAGCAGCGGACTCGGTAAAGAGGACTGGGCAAAAATGCTTTGCAATTTATTAAACAGATGTTAACCTGAATATTTATATGGCCTCCGAGGCATTTTTTAAGGGTGAGCTTTAGTTCTTTTAACACCCAAGGTGTGACAAGTCCATGAAAAGATTCCTTTACCTCATACTAATTTTGCTCATTTGCGGCCTGAGCAATGGGTGCAATCAGGGCCCCAGTAAAGGCGATATGATTGCCCTTCAGGTGGGAAATAAGAAAATCAGCCTGGAAAGGCTCAAGAAAGACATTGCCTTTCAAGGTGCAGAATTAATCGACGCGAATTCCCATCCCTTGAAACTCGAGGGGCCTTTACTGGAGTCGCTGGTAGACTACTACCTTATCCAAACCTATGCAGAAGAACACGGTATATCGGTAACACAGGCAGAACTACTCAGGGCCGTAGGCGAGATCAAAAAGGACTATCCAGGGGATAGTTTTGAAGAGACCTTGCTCAGACGCTACGTCAATATAGATGAGTGGAAAGAGGCCCTCAGGCGAGAATTAGTTAAAAAAAAGGTCTTTGAGGCAGTGACCGTGGCCGCCAGACCTCCCAGCTTTCAGCAGATTGAAAAATATTACAGAACCCATGTTGATGAGTTTAAAAGGCCTCAACGCGTGAGATTCCGCCAAATTGTCACTCGGTCACTTGAGAAGGCGAAAGAGGCGCTAAGCAGGATTAACAAAGGGGAATCCATTGCAAATTTGGCGCCACTTTATTCATATTCTCCCGAGGCCACAAAGGGTGGCGAGGTAGGGTGGGTAGAAAAAGGTCAGTTGCCCCCCTCAATGGATAATGTCCTGTTCTCGTTACCTGTAGGCAAAGTGAGTCGAATCGTGAAATCGCCTTATGGTTACCATATCTTCCAGGTAATGGACATTGTCCAGGAAGGTCTTCCACAGCTAAGAGATGTGGCGGACAAAATTCAGAGCCAACTTTACAGCCAGGCACGGGAAGAGGCATTTAAGAAATGGCTTGCTGAACAAAGAGCTAACACTACGGTCAAGGTGATGACAAAAACATTAGAAAGGACGAGATCTTCCAATGAAAAAGGCTAAGGGAATCCTATTGCTTATTTTTCTTGGGGCTATATGCACCTCACTTTTGAGCCCCCAGAGAATTACTGCCGAGGTATGTGACCGTATTGTCGCAGTAGTAGAAGATGATCTCGTAACTCTTTATGAGTTGAATAAGAGGATAAGGCAGTTGACCGGTATGGACCCTAACGAGCTTGAAAGGCAAGATAAAGAGAAATATATCAAGACAAGACAAAGGGTCCTCGACTATCTTATTGACGAAAAAATCACAAACAAAAAAATTAAGGAGCTTGGCATTGAGGTTACTGACAAAGAGGTGGATCAAGCCATAGAAAAAATAAAAAAAGACAACCACTTGACTCAGGAAGGTTTAATAGCCGCCCTAAAGGCCCAAGGAATGACCTATGTAGAGTACAGAAAAAAGGTCAAAACTGATCTTGAACGAATGCAATTGATCAACTTCGAAGTTAAGTCCAAGATAATCATAAAAGAAAAGGACGTAAAAAAGTATTATGAGCAACATCCAGACCAGTTCAAGGTGAAGGGAAGCTTAAGGCTGGCTATGATCTTCATCCCCCTAGACGGAAATGGTGACTATGAGGCAAGGAAACAACTGGACAGCACAGTTAAGGCCATTTACGAGAGGCTTAAAAGCGGTGAACAGTTCGGAGACCTTGCACAGCAATATTCAAAGGGTCCAGGAGCTAGCGAAGGTGGCGACATTGGTGAGTTTAATCCCGCTTCGTTGGACCCAAACATTCGGAATGCCATTGATAACCTGAAGGAAGGACAAATAAGTAAACCAATATATAGGCCAAATGGTGTGCAGATAATAAAGCTGGTCAGGCGATATAAGGGGCCTGTGAGGCCCTATGAAGAGGTAAAAGAGGCTATATATGATATTCTTTACCGTAAGGAGGTGAACAAGAGATACTACGCATGGATAAAGGATCTAAGAAGTAAGGCCTACATTAGGGTTTGTTTTTAGGGTATTGGATCAATCCCAGACCAAGGAACGTAACGGAGAAAATATCCAAGAAGTGGGGGCCCTCTTGCGCGAAGCAAGGGAGGCCAAGGGCCTGAGTCTTGATGATGTCTTTGAGAAAACCAAACTAAGGCCTGCGGTGGTACGTATAGTTTTACCGAATCAACGGATAGATAGGCCCTGGCCTATGAGATCAAGACCCTTTTGTCTGAAAATCTAATTGACCCAAGGAGCTAGTAAACGTGAGGAATGTGTTGGATATCTTTGAAGAAAGAGGTTTTCTGGAGCAAGTCACCGATCACCAAGAAGTAAGGGAATTATTGGAATCTCCCGTAACTTGTTACATTGGATTTGATCCAACGGCGAAAAGCCTGCACGCCGGGAGCTTACTGCCAATAATGTCACTCGTTCACATGCAGCAAAACGGCCATAGACCCATCGTGGTAATCGGGGGGGGCACGGCCCTTGTGGGCGACCCCAGCGGAAAGACAGAGATGCGGCCTGTGATGACAAGGGAAGAAATTAACGAAAACGCAGAAGCCATTAAGAAACAGATGGCAAGGTTCCTGGATTTTGAGGAGGGAAGAGCCCTTATGGTGAACAATGCTGACTGGCTTACCAAACTGAATTATATCGAGTTCCTCAGAGATATTGGCAGGCACTTCAGTGTTAACAGGATGCTCGCAGCAGAAAGCTACAAGACAAGGCTCGAAACTGGCCTAAGCTTTATCGAATTTAACTATATGCTCCTCCAGGCCTATGACTTCTGGTACCTTTTTAAACACTATGATTGCAGGATTCAGATGGGGGGAAATGACCAATGGGGCAACATACTGGCAGGTGCTGATCTTATTAGAAGACTTGAAGGACAGACCGTACACGGAATCACTTTTCCGTTATTAACAACTTCTTCTGGAATCAAAATGGGCAAAACACATAAAGGTGCAGTGTGGCTCGACCCGAAGTTGACATCGCCCTATGAATATTACCAGTACTGGATCAACCAGGATGATCGTGATGTAGAGCGTTTCTTGGCCCTCTTTACCCTTGTTCCCATGGACGAAGTGAGGCGCCTTGGGTCCCTTAAAGGCGAGGATATCCGGGATGCCAAGCGCATACTGGCATTTGAAGCTACGAAACTGTGTCACGGTGAACAAGCGGCTAGAAAAGCACAGGACGCCTCTGAAAAGTTATTCGGGCGGGGAGAAGTAGGTGATTCAGATTCAATTCCCACCTGTGAAATGCCAGAGGCCGACTTTGAAGCAGGTATCCCAGCCTATATCCTATTTGAGAAGTCGGGCCTTTGCAAAAGCCGAGGAGAGGCGCGCAGACTAATTACACAAGGTGGAGGATACATCAACGGCAGGCGCCTTGAAACCTTTGATGAAATTATCACTTCAGACCTATTTAATGACGGAACATTGCTGCTCAGGGCAGGCAAAAAACGTTATGTAAAGGTGCAACTGCTGGTCTAGAATAGCAAAGAGGCCCCTTCCCGGTTTGCTATTGACCAAGACAAATTACGCGAGGTTATGTTGAGTAAAAACTTAGAAGAACAAAAGAAACGAGATATTAGAGCCCTTGAGGCGGACATTGATATACCCCTGCCCGATAGTAAGACAGAGGTCCTCGCCCCCGCTGTAGTGCCTGAAGAAAGGGGGGTCGTGCCCTACGACCCTCTGCAAATGTATCTAATGGAAATAAAAAAGTTTAGGTTACTCACCCGTGAGGAAGAGACGAAGTTGGCCATTAGGGTAAGGGAGCATAACGACCAAAGGGCGGCCTATATCCTAATCACCTCTAATTTAAGATTAGTGGTCAAGATCGCTATGGACTTTCATCGTTACTGGACGAGAAATCTCATGGATTTGATACAGGAAGGAAATGTGGGACTTGTCCAAGCAGTGAGAAAATTTGATCCCTACAGGGGCATAAAGTTTTCATACTATGCATCGTTTTGGATAAAGGCTTATATCCTCAAATTTATAATGGACAACTGGAAATTGGTAAAGATAGGAACCACCCAAAGCCAACGGAAACTCTTCTTTAACCTTGCCAAGGAAAGAGATAGCCTAATTGCGCAGGGTTTTAATCCCGAGCCTCGACTTCTTGCCGAACGCCTCGATGTTAAGGAGGAAGAAGTGGTAGAGATGAGCCAGAGGCTGGGGGGATGGGAAGTTTCGCTTAGTTCCCCGGTTGGTGATGACTCTAGGGAGTCTTTTGGGGCCTTTCTGCCTGACCCCAGAAAATCGGCCGAAGAGGAGCTTTCAGAGCATGAGGCAAGGAAACTACTCCTCGAGAAACTCAAAGAATTTCGAAAGACCCTTACCGGGAAAGAAGCTGATATATTCGACAGCAGGATAATGTCTGAAAAACCAATGACTCTGCAAGAGTTAGGGGACAAGTATAACATATCTAGAGAAAGAATACGCCAGATACAAGAAAGGCTCATAAAAAAAGCGAAAAAGTTCCTGAAGGAACAGATTCCTGACTTTGAAGAATTATATTCGGACTTCCTTAAATGAAAAAATTCCTAATACAGATAATCACCCTGGCTATCGTGGGCACAGGCATCCATGGCTGTGACCGCTTTGTCGCCCCTCCTCAGAAAATACAATCCGAGACTAAAACCAATGCTGGTCATGCTGTCTCCAAGACCAAAGACAAGAAGCTTGTTTCTTATCTGAACTACATGAAATACTCTCTTACCCTTTCCAAGGGGGACATGAAGGGGGCGAAGCAATTCCTGGAGATAAGCCTTCAAAATGACCCCGAATCCACCTATCTAAACAAGAAAATGGCACTGCTGTGCAAGCGCCTCAAGGAATATAAAGAGGCCCTCAAATACGCCCAAAAGGCACTGGCACTGGACCCCAGTGATGTGGGTACCCAAACACTGCTTGCAGACCTTTACTCGTTGACGGGCAATGATGTAGAGGCCGTGAACCTATATGACAAAGTTCTGCAAAAGCGCCCAAGGGATCAGAGGGTGAGGCTCATTTTGACCACCATCTATATCCGACAAAAGAAATTCCACCAGGCACTTCTCCACCTTGACCTCCTCATCAAGGAAAATCCAGACCTGGTCATAGCCCACTATTACAGGGGAAGGATTTTCCTTGAAACCCATCAATACCAGAAAGCAGAAAAGGCTTACAAGGCTGCCCTTGCCCTAAACGAAAACCTTGAACCGGCTTTGTTTGAACTGGGCTCGCTCTACCAGGTCACAGGCAAATACAAACAGGCAGCAGCACTTTTTGAAAGCCTTTTGACCTCCTACCCCGATAACCTCGCAGCCAGGGAGAGGCTGGTGGAAGTCTATTACAAGTTAGGGCTAAAAGAAAAAGCCGAAAGACAAATGGACGCCATTAAAAACAAGTCAAAACCAGGGGAACCTAGCAGGCAGACCCTTGGGCTCCTTTACCTTCGCCACGGAAAGGTCCAGGAGTCCATCAACGAACTCAGCATGATAGTGTCGGCATGGCCCAATGACCAGAAATCCCGATATTACCTCGGAGCGGCTTACGAAGAACTGGGTGAATATGGTAAAGCCCTCGAGCATTTCCGCAAGGTAACAAAGGACTCCACCTATTTTATCCCATCGCAACTTCACATCGCGTACCTGTTGGACGAGCAAGGACAAACGGACGAGGCCATAGAAGTCCTTCAAAAGGCCATATCCATTGATAAGAAAAGCGCGGAACTCTATCTAATGTTAGCTGGCTTCTATGAGACACAGGAAAGGTATTCCGATGCAATAACAGTGCTTCAGGATGGCCTTAGCCATAACCCTAAAGACGTAAGGCTGTTGTTCCGGCTTGGCGTCGTGTTAGACAAGAGCGGGGATAAGGACGCGTGCATTACAAAGATGAAAGAGGTCCTCACCATTGATCCCAACCATGCAGAAGCCCTTAATTACATTGGTTATACCTATGCAGAACAGGGTGTTCACCTGGACGAGGCTATGGAGCTTATCAAGAAGGCCTTGGAGCTTAAACCAGATAGTGGATACATCATTGATAGTCTAGGCTGGGTTTATTTCCAAAAAGGCCTTTACGATGAGGCTGTGAAATACCTGGAAAAGGCCATCAGCCTCACGCCTGATGATCCCACCATTAATGAGCACCTGGGCGACGCTTACTTTAAAAAGAAAGACTACAAGGCATCCCTGGCACACTATAAAAAGGCACTATCCCTTAAACACCCGAAGGCAGAGGTGATAAGAAAAAAAATAAGTAGGGTTGAGCAGATCCTGAAGACAAAGAAAAATTGATTCGCCCACCTCGAAAAACATTAGCAGGATTCCTATCCTTGGCCTGCCTCGTCATGGTTTTTTCCTGTGCTCCCATTAAGACCAGGCAAGGAGCGGTCCGTATCCCTGAAAAAAAGATCAGGGAGCTGAGTGCCCAGCTGGATTTCCAATCAAGGGGTGTCAAGAGCTTCATAACCACCGGGCGCATGGTAATTTCAAATACAACCCAGCGCATCCCCGCCACCTTTCTATGCGTGGCCACTAGGGAGCCCTTTCGGCTCAAGGCAGAGGTCATTCATACCTGGGGATTTCCTTTGGTAAATATCTTGGTAAATGGTGAACATGTCACTATAGATGATCTGTACCACAAACGCAGGTATCACGGCCAACTGGGCATACATGG
>DQZA01000232.1 GCA_011042035.1 Desulfobacteraceae bacterium | reverse complement strand
GAGGGGCTCTTGCTCTGTTTTTGCGTACGTGCTAGGATCAAATTTCAGGTTAGCAGAAGGGGAGGGTAAGAGGTGAAGGCAGTAACAAAGACAATTGGGCAAGCATTGGAGGAAATGGCGAGCCAGTACCAAGGCAACGAGGCCCTGGTTCACCAGGAAAGTGGTCTCCGTTATACCTATGGGCTAATGGCCTGGGAAATTGATCGCATAGCACGGGGGCTATTGGCACTCGGGATAAGAAAGGGAGATAGGGTCGCCCTGTGGGCCCCTAATGTGCCTGGGTGGGTTGTAGCCCAGCTTGCGCTGGCAATGGTGGGTGCTATCATGGTGCCAATCAACCCGGCAAGCGAGCAAGGTGAGATCCACCATATCCTGAGCCAAACGGATTCAAAGGCCATCATCATGTCTAGAGGCCAGGATGACGAGGAATTTATTAACATGATTTCAGATGAAAAGGACAAGCTTGGCTGCATTGAGTACGTGATTGTGCTAGGCGAGACCTCCTACCCTGATACCATTCTTTGGGCTGAATTGGCAGCCAGGGGCGATGAAGTAGGGGCTGAAGAATTGGCCAAGGCCAAGGAGGAAGTGCAGCCCGAGGACCCTGTGGCCATCATGTACACTTCTGGCACCACGGGAAAGCCCAAGGGAGTGGTGCTTGATCACCTGGGCCTTGTGAACAAGTCTTTGTGCGCTGCCCAAAGGCTTGAACTGGGACCTCATGATCGATCATGCCTTTTCTTCCCCCTTTACCACATGTTTGGCAATACGTGCATTGCACTGACAACCCTGCTCGTTGGTGGGAGCATAGTTATTCCCGGCATTGACTTTGACCCGTCTTCTATACTCTCTACAATAGCAAATGAAAGGTGTACCGCTGTGTTTGGGTCACCGAGCATGTTTTCTGCGCTGGTAGAAGATCCCGCATTCAGAATGAAAGGGTTGGAAACCGTGAACAAAGGGATTGTCGGAGGTGCTCCTTGTCCCCATAAGCTGATGGAAAGACTGGTTAATGACATCGGCATCACGGGCCTCGTGGTTGGGTACGGCATTACCGAAGCATCATCCTGGATTACAATGACCCATCCCAATGACCCAATAGAGATGCGCGTTACAACGATAGGTAGGCCACTGCCTTGCAATGATGTCAAAGTTACCGATCCGGAAACAGGGGAGGATGTCGGACAGGGAGCAATAGGAGAACTTTGCACCAAAGGTTTCCTAATGAAGGGTTACTACAAGATGCCGGCGGCAACTGCTGCATGCGTTGACAGGGAAGGGTGGTTTCACACCGGAGACTTGGCAACAGTGGATGAAAAGGGTTACGTGCGCATGGTGGGTAGGCTTAAGGAAGTCATCAACAAGGATGGGGTGGAAATCTATCCAGCAGAGGTGGAAGAAGTCATTTATGGTTTGCCGCAGGTGGCTGAAGCACAGGTATTTGGTTTTACGGGCAAGGATGGAAAGACCCGCATTGGCGCGTGCATTCGATTAAAGAAAGGCACACACATGGGGACTGGGGAGATCAGAGACCGGATACGGGCGGGACTTGAGCCAGAAAAGTTACCTGAATTTATAAAGATTGTTGACGAATTCCCTGTGACAAAATCTGGGAAGGTACAGAAGTTCAAGCTGGCTGAAATGGCTACAAGGGAATCAAGCTAAAAGATCCCCTATCTACCTGGAGCTGGAACACACCATGGCCTGATGTTCCATTTTGACACATTTGTTCATTATCACCTGGATACCTGCCTCCATGGCCTTTCTTGCGGCCTCATTGTGAACCACGCCTAGCTGCATCCAAATGATGGGAATGCCCTTGTCAATGGCCTGGCCTACCACCGGAGGTACCCGCTTAGGATTAAGGAAGAGATCAGCCATGTCCACGTCAAAAGGTATGTCCGAAAGGGACTTGTAACACGTCTGCCCAAGGATCTGCCTTTGCCCAGGGTTGACCGGTATTATTTCATATCCTTGCTTCATGAGGTAGCGAGCAACCTTGTTGCTGTCGCGATTTTCCTTGGGCGACAGCCCTACTATGGCTATCTTTTTAACTTTTCGCAATATTTCCAGGATTTCCTCCGAAGGAGGATTGTACTCCGGCATCTCACACTGCCCGATATTCATCTTTTTGCACCCTAGAATCTCATTTAACTATGTCCTTAACCTTGTCCACCTTTTTCTTGGCGTCAATCACCTTCTTTACGCCAGGTACCTGTTCCAGAACCTTGTCCTTCATCTTCTGCTCTATTTTGTTGGCCGTATTATCTTTATTAACAGTTTCAGAGGTTGAGGTGCTTTCTTGTTCTTCCTGTTTGTCGGAACTCAGCTCCTTTTTTACCTTCTTAAACTCGCGGATGGCACCTCCGAGGCCTTTACCAATTTCCGGGAGGCGCTTTGCGCCAAAAATGAGTAATATTATCAAGGCTATTATAAATAGTTCCGTGGGACCAAGGCCGAACATGATTCACTCCTTTTAAGGGTGTTGATGAATACTTTCTAAAATTTCCGTGGATTCAGGTGTTGGAAAAGGGCTCTGAGGCCCTATCTCAATTACTGAAATTCCCTCTTTTTCTAGCAATGATGCTGTGACCCCTGTGCCCAGACCCCCAGGAGCTTCGCAGTACGGGGTCTTTAAACCACATGATGGACTCCTCTCTTTGCCGATAAACACCTTAGCACCAGTGAGCCTGGCAAGTCTAAGGGTTTCATGGGCTCCCTTGACAAACTGTTCCGTAACATCTTGGCCCGCCCTGTTAATACACTTGGCCTTGCCAACCATAACATCCGGCCCGTGGCCACCTATGATATTGGCCGGCTCCCTAGGGGTCGGAAGACCTCCCATTTGTTCCGGGCACACTGCAATAGGGCGTATGCGGGACAGAGACCCTACAAGCGCCTTACAAAGGCTGTGATTTCCGTCATATCGACATCTGACGCCCAACAGACAGGCACTGATCAAAACAGGAGGTGATGTTCTAGAATCAAGCATCGCCCTCAGTAAATTCAACGGCAGGCTCACTTTCTTCGCGGGGCTCGATCCAACCGACACAGTACGCTGTTTCACCCATTGCCTTAAGGCGGAGCATTACCTCACCCGTATCCTCTTCGCTCACCACAATGATCAGGCCCAGGCCGTTGTTGAACACCCGCATCATTTCCATGTCATCAATGCCGCCCATTTTCTTTAAAAGCGTAAATATGGCGGGCGGTGACCATGATCTCTTATTAATCACAGCCTTGCACGCTTTGGGCAACATACGGGGCACATTGTCCACCAGGCCGCCGCCCGTTATATGGGATATTCCATAGATGCGAAAGTCCCGCCTAAGGTTCAATACTGGCCGAACATAGATACGGGTTGGCTCCAAAAGCTCTTCGCCTAGGGTGCGGCCCAGTTCTTGTATGTGCTCGGAAAGCGGCATTTTATTTTCCTCGAAAAAGAGCTTTCGCACGAGGGAATATCCGTTGCTGTGAAGTCCACTAGAGGCAATACCAATGAGGCGCTGCCCCACTCGGATCTCTGAGCCGTCTAGGAGTTCTTCATTGTCCGCTAGGCCTACCACGAAACCGGCAAGATCATACTCGCCTTCAGCGTAAAACCCGGGCATCTCCGCAGTTTCACCGCCGATTAATGCGCATTTGGCCTCCATGCACCCTACTGAGATTCCCTTAATTATCTCCTGGGCCTTGTGAAGATCCAGCTTTCCCATGGAAAGATAGTCGAGGAAAAACAATGGAGTGGCCCCTTGGACAACAATGTCATTGACGCACATGGCCACAAGGTCTATTCCAACGGTGTCGTGCTTGTCCATCATGAAGGCCACTTTGAGCTTGGTACCCACACCGTCTGTGGAGCTGACAAGAACCGGGTTTCGCGTATGTTCCACGTTAAGTGAGAAGAGGCCTGCAAATCCGCCTATATCGGTAATAACGCCGGTGCGATAGGTCTTATTCACAATTGGTCGAATGAGATCTACAAGCTTGTTTCCAGCGTCAATGTCAACCCCAGCATCAGCATATTTGCTTTTCTTTTTAGTTGTCATGAGTTGCACCATCCTTAATAAGAACTATAGCTTTCACAAAAAAACCTTGTCAAATCTTTTCTCCTGACTTTATAGATAAAGATTCAGGCAGAGCGCACAAGGGGAAGAAGTGATTAAAAGGAATAGCGGAATAATGAGGGGAGGAGAGAAAATATCGAATATCGAATAATGAATTACGAATGATGAAGGTCCAGCGCAATGGAATCTCTCCAGAGCGGCCTGTCTTTGTCTTTGCACCAGAAAAGGGGGAAAGACAAAGCCGGCAGTGCCTGCCTAGCCGTCAGGCAGGAGTTGAGCCTGAATGACGAAATTAACGTGAGCGCCTGCCCGGCAGCAGAGAAGGGGGGTATTTCATTGCCCGAAGCCATGAGCTTAAGGTATAGGGCAATGTCAAAGCGCCCTGTACTCTACTAGCAGGATAACTCTGTCAACTTGCTTGACCTCAGCACCGTAGGCAGGCGGTCAACGGTAGACGGAAAACGGAAAACAATGAACAATGGATGACCCAACAGACCCCATGACCCATTGGAACAAAAAGCCCAGGTACAAAGGCCAAAAACGCCTCACAAATGACCTTTCCTGCCTCAAAGGGATAGGCCCAAAAAGGGCAGATCTCTTTAGGGCAAGGGGCATTAATACCGTCAAGGATTTGCTCTACTTTTTCCCCTTAAGGTATGAGGACAGAAGAGAGGCCATCCCGATTGGTGAGCTTCGGCCAGGAGAGCAAGCCTTGGTGTGGGGCAGGATTCGTGGGGGCGGTGAGGAGAGGGTTGGCGGTAGCCGCAAGAAAGTCTTCAAGATAGAGATCGAGGACGGTACGGGAACGCTACAGGTACTTTGGTTCAATTATCGGCCAGCCTATCTGTGGCAAGTCTTGGAGAGGGGGAAAGGGCTAGCTGTATATGGCAGGGTTAAGGCATATGGAAAGACTCTTCAGATGATCCATCCTGATGTGGAGAAAACCGAATCACGTAAGTCAGGTTTTCTTCGCCCTATTTATCCGAGTGTCAAAGGCCTCTCACAAAAGGTTATTGCCAAAGCGGTTCAAAATGCCCTGGAGGGTTGCGCGGAACTAGTAGTGGATCCCATTCCGGGGACATTCACGGAAAAGCTGAGGCTTCCAAGGCTGTATGAAGCCATAAAGTGTCTCCATCTCCCACCGGCTACCGGAGATTTCAAGAAGTTTAGCGAAGGAAGAACAAAATACCATGAAAGGATCCAGTTTGACCGGTTCATTGGCGTGGTTCTGGCCGTCTTGAAGAAGAGATATGAGAGATCAAGCACCAGGAACGTAGGGCCTTACTCCTTGCCGGTAGATTTGCTTGAGAAGTTCCAGGCTAATCTCCCTTTTGATCTTACCCCAGATCAAACTAGGGCCATTAAAGAGATTTGCCAGGATCTGGAAAAGGACTCTCCAATGATGAGGTTGCTCCAGGGAGATGTGGGATGCGGTAAAACAGTTGTGGCAGCGGCAGCGGCATATGCAGCCATATTGAATCACAGGCAAGTAGCCCTGATGGCGCCTACTCAGATACTTGCCAGGCAACACTTTGTATTTTTCTCCAATTTGCCGGAGACCTTAGGATTTAAGCCACTTTTTGTGACGGGCGCCCTAAGGGCAGAGGAAAAGGCTAGGGCCTATGAGATGATGAGGCACGGGGATTGTAATTTCATAGTTGGCACGCAGGCATTGGTTCAGGAGGAGGTACGCTTCCAAGACCTAGGGCTCGTAATCATTGATGAGCAGCACCGATTCGGGGTTCGGCAGCGCTCATTGTTGGCTCAAAAGGCAGAAGCACCCGATGTGCTGGTTATGACAGCTACGCCTATCCCGCGCACCTTGGCGATAATACTTTATGCAGATTTAGACGTTTCCGTGATCAGGTCCAGGCCCCCTGGTTACAAGGGTGTAATAACACGGATAATGGGGGAAGGGGAGAAGCGAAAGATCTATGAGATGGTCACCGGCCACATGGAGCGGGGAGAGCAGGTGATGGTGATCTGCCCGGTAATACAAGGCACTGAGGACCAAGACCTACGAGATGCCGTAAACATGTATGATGCCCTTAAAGCACTCTACGAGCCTCGCTTTAGGGTTGGCCTGATACACGGTGAAATGCCCCCTGGAGAAAAGGACACGGTGATGCAGAAATTCCACGAGGGAAAAATTCAATTGCTTGTCTCCACCACGGTGGTGGAAGTGGGCGTTCATGCTCCAGGGGCAACTGTAATGGTGGTCGAACACCCCGAACGCTTTGGCCTGGCACAACTTCATCAACTAAGGGGACGAGTGGGAAGGGGAGAAAAGCAAGGGCTTTGCTTGTTGGTGAAAAGGGATGGAATTTCAGGGCAGGCTGAAAAGAGACTCAAGGTATTGGCCTCCTGCGATGATGGTTTTGTTATCTCTGAACAGGATCTGCTTTTTCGCGGCCATGGCGAGGTAATGGGGCTCAGGCAAGCAGGGCCGGGCGAAATTGATATTTCAGAGGTTTTGAACAACCAACACCTCCTTATGGCTGCAAAGGAAGTGGCCGAAAAGATACTCAGGGAAGATCCTGAGCTTTCTGGGCAAAAGTACCGGTACCTGAGAATGCAACTTGAGGAACAGTTTGGGGTGGATATGCAAAAAAAAGCAAGAAAATAATGAATAACGAATAATGAATTATGAATGATGAAGTATCACCGGAGAGGCACTGAGCACACAGAGAGGCCTATTTATTTTGCTTGCCGCGAGATACCGGCAAGCAAAAGCAATGTGCTTCTATGCACTGGGTGAGCCCTAGTTGTCTGGCCCCTTTTTGCCGATTGCCGTCTCCTTTCCGAGCCGGAGGCCGATGGGCAAAAAACCATCCCCTCTGTGCCCCGCTGGCCGCGGTAGCGGTTAGGCGGGTGTGTCTCAGTGGTGAGGTGTCAAGGAAACCTCAAATGCCAAATGGATGATGAAAGGGTTGGCCGGAGCAAGGGTCTTATTGTGGTTTGAAATTTTGATTTCCCTAGCTTATAGTAGGTATATAAGAAAGGCCTTGGGCAAAAGGGGCAAAGGCCTTTTTTTACTGGATTTAGAGGCTAGAGCTCAGTATGGTCTAGGTAGGGTAAACTGATTTGTTGCAAGGAGGACATTGGTACATGGAAGAATTTAGGAGGATGACGAGGCTTCCGCCTTATTTATTTTCCATCGTGAACGAGCTGAAAATGGAGATGAGGCGAAAGGGTGAGGATATCATAGACCTTGGAATGGGAAATCCTGACATTCCTACGCCAAAACACATAGTGGATAAATTAATAGAGGCAGCCCAAAAAGGGCATAATCACAGGTACTCAGCTTCGAAGGGCATTACGAAACTGCGGCATGCAATTGCCGATTGGTACAAGAGACGTTACGACGTGGATATCGACCCTGAAGAGGAGGCCATTGTCACCATAGGCGCAAAAGAGGGGCTCTCGCACCTGGTCTTGGCAGTTATCAGTCCTGGGGATGTTGTGTTTGCCCCCAACCCAACCTATCCAATTCACCAGTATTCAGTAATCATCGCAGGTGGTGACCTCCGAAGCATTCCCATAGGCGCAAACAGGGATTTTTTTGAAGACCTTCTCACAGCCACCAAACAAACATGGCCAAATCCAAAGATGCTCATAATTTCATATCCCCATAATCCCACAACGGCGGTGGTGGACCTGGAATTTTTCGAGAAAATCGTTGATTTCTGCAAAGAGCACAAGATCATGGTGGTTCACGACTTTGCCTATGCTGACCTAGTGTTTGATGGCTATGGCCCTCCCAGTTTCCTGCAAGTGCCCGGGGCCAAGGACATAGGTGTGGAGCTTTTCAGCCTGTCAAAAAGCTATTCAATGCCAGGATGGAGAGTGGGTTTTTGCGTGGGGAATCGAGATCTCATCGCTGCTCTCCGAAGAATTAAGAGTTATTTGGACTATGGGGTGTTTCAGCCGATTCAGATAGCCTCTATAATTGCATTGAATGGGCCCTATGACTGCGTAGAGGAAATTGTGAATATTTACAAGGAGAGACGCGATGTGCTTGTGGACGGGCTGAACCGGATAGGCTGGGAAATTGAAAAACCCAAGGCTACCATGTTTGTGTGGGCCAAGATCCCTGAGCAATTCAGGAACATGGGTTCCATAGAATTTTCAAAGATGCTTCTCGAAAAGGCCAAAGTGGCAGTTTCGCCTGGTATTGGGTTTGGGCAGTACGGCGATGATCATGTAAGGTTTGCACTGGTTGAAAATCCCCACCGGACCCGTCAGGCCATTCGTGGAATAAAAAAGATTTTTTGAGGTCAGAGATGAGCAACATAAAGGTGGGAATAATCGGATTTGGGACCGTTGGCGCTGGAGCATACGAAGTGCTCAGGGAAAACGCAGATCTAATAAGATCGAGGGTTGGAGCGTCTGTGGCAGTAAAGAGGATCGCCGACCTGGATGTTGATTCTGATCGGGGAGTCCCAGTAGATAAGGGCTTACTTACAACAAATGCCGAGGAAATCATCGATGATCCTGAGATAGATGTGGTGGTTGAGTTGATAGGAGGGCTCACCCAGGCAAAGGAATATATTCTCTGCGCAATGGAAAAGGGAAAGCATGTGGTAACGGCCAACAAGGCACTGCTGGCAGAATATGGCCACGAGCTCTATGACATGGCCGAGAGGTGCGGAGTGAACCTTGAGTTTGAGGCGAGTGTGGGTGGCGGCATTCCCATTATTGGTGCAATGAAGGGAGGGCTATCCGCCAACCGCTTCAGGAATATCATGGGAATACTAAATGGCACCTCAAACTATATCCTGACAAAGATGAGCAGGTATTACTGGCCCTATGAAAAGGTTGTGAAAGAAGCCGTGGAGCTAGGGTATGCCGAAGACCCTCCTACCCTGGATGTGGACGGGACGGATGCTGCACACAAGCTTGCCATTTTGATCTCCCTTGCCTATGGATCAGCGGTTTCATTCAAGGATATTTACAAAGAAGGCATTACCTCCTTAACGCCCGACGATATTCGCTTTGCTCAGGAGTTTGGCTATTGTGTGAAGCTGCTCGCCCTTGCAAGGGACAGGGGCGAGGAGGTGGAGGCAAGGGTACATCCTGTCATGATTCCCCAGGATCATATTTTGGCAAATGTGAATTGGGCCTATAATGCCATATATCTGGAGGGCGATTTTGTGGGGCCTAATCTATATTATGGCCTTGGTGCAGGTCGAAGGCCTACAGGTAGTGCCGTGGTCTCAGACATTATTGAACTATCGAGAAGAATTGCAAATAAAGAGAAAGGGCTTCAGCCCCCACTTGCTCATTATGGAAGGGAGAGAAAGAGTATTTCCATCAAGCCTATGAAGAGCCTCACCATGCCCTATTACTTTAGATTTTCAGCGGTGGATCGGCCGGGGGTTCTGTCGAAAATCTCTGGGGTTCTGGGCCAGCACAACATTAGTATCACCTCTGTAATTCAGAAGGGTAGAGAGGTAAACGGCCCTGTTCCTGTTGTTATGCTTACCCATGAGGCATGCGAAGAAAATGTGATGAAGGCCATCTCGGTGATAGATAACATGGATGTGGTCACAGACAAAACCATCCTTATAAGGGTGGACAAAGGTATTTCGGACAAATGACGCAAGGGGTAATAAGACAACTATATGACAAGAAGCAAAATGAAGTTTGTTTTATTGGTGGGTGATGGGATGGGGGACTATCCCCTGGAGGAGCTTGGTGGGAAGACCCCCCTT
>DQZA01000153.1 GCA_011042035.1 Desulfobacteraceae bacterium | reverse complement strand
GGTTCCTTTGTTGGTATTCCATCAATCCTTTCTTCAGCAGTTCCTGGATTCATTGCTAAATAATAATTTGGCATCAATTCTCCCTTGGCCACCTCATTTCCTTTAAGAAGAATGCAATATTCACCAGGTTTCAGCTGCAGGTTATCCTGAATATGCACGGGAGGAACAATAACACCGATTTCCTGTGCAACCTGTCGTCTAACTGACCTGATCCGATACAGGAGTTTTCCGTCTTGTTCCACATCCACTAAAGGAATAAGTCCATGTCCAATTTCTAATGACAAAATATCAAGAGGAGGGATAGGTTCTAACCCTTCTGGCGGTCTGGCTTTGGCCTTGAGCACCTCCTTGGCCTTCTCTTCTTCCAGACTCGCCTTTCTCGCCTGGAAAATTGCATAGGCCACACTTGCTGCTATAATTGAAAGAATAAAAAATGGAATGGTGGGGAGTCCTGGAACCATGCCAAATCCAAAAAGTACCGCAGCGGCAATAGCAATTGCACGCGGCTGAACCAAAATCTGAGAGGTTATCTCACTCCCTAAATTTGCTTCGGATGCAGCCCTACTCACTACAATACCCGCTGCAGTTGAAATGATCAGGGCGGGAATTTGGCTAACTAATCCATCTCCTACTGTCAGAAGTGTATAATTCTGGGCCGCATCAGAAAAGCTCATCCCATTCTGGAGAACTCCGATAGCAAGCCCCCCCACAATGTTGATCATGGTAATTATTACTCCTGCTACAGCATCTCCTCGAACAAATTTACTGGCACCATCCATAGCGCCATAAAAATCCGCCTCCTGGGAAATCATCAGCCTCCTGGCCCTTGCCTCTTCCTCATCTATTAAACCTGCATTCAGATCGGCATCAATGCTCATCTGTTTGCCTGGCATGGCGTCCAGAGTGAAGCGGGCAGCCACTTCGGCAATCCTTCCGGCTCCTTTTGTAATCACAACAAAATTAATAACGACCAGGATCAAGAAAACTATGGCTCCGACTACATAGTTTCCCCCCACTACAAAGTGGCCAAAGGCCTTGATCACCCTCCCGGCAGCCAGAGTCCCTTCATTTCCATGAAGCAGGATTATGCGGGTGGAAGCTACATTAAGGGATAACCGGAATAAGGTGGCGAGCAGAAGCATGGAGGGGAATGCTGATAGCTCCAGGGGGTTCATGATATACATGGCTACCAGAAGGACTATCAGAGATAATGTAATATTGAGCGACAGGAGGATATCCAGCAGCATAGTAGGCAGGGGTATTATCATAAACACAAGGATACCCACTACTGCCACACCCATAAGAATGTCGTTGTTTTTCCATACCAGGGCTAAGGGCCTTGAATATTGTGTTTGATCTGCTATCCCCATAATCCTCATAGCCTATGTTTGCCACCAGCCTGTTCTGTGGATTGGCGATTCATGCCTCCTAAAATAAGTGTTCAGGGGTTCTTTCATCTGCCAGGTCCCTCAGGGGCTAATAGGGGTTTTCTCCAGTTCCGATTCCCCTGTGACCACTTATGCTACTTGCTGTAATGCATTTTTCGTGCCTTAAGCATTCTTCCTCATTCCCTTCAGCCTGTAGACATAGGCCAGAATTTCAGCGACCGCCCTGTAAAGGTTCACAGGGATAATGTCGCCTACTTCAACTACCTTAAAAAGAGTCTGTGCCAGGGGTTTGTCCTCGACGATAGGAATCCCTTTCTCTTCAGCAATCTCCTTAATCCGTTCGGCAATAAACCCGGCTCCTTTTGCTATTACGCGCGGGGCAATCATCTCTTCAGCATCGTACATAAGCGCGACGGCCAGTCTGGTGGGGTTCGTTATGACTACATCGGCGTCGGGAACCGCTTCCATCATTCGGCGTCGGCCCATTTCAATTTGAGTCTTTCTAATTCTCGCCTTGACCGAAGGATCTCCTTCTCTTTCCTTTACCTCGTCTTTAACCTCCTGCTTGGTCATCCTCAGGCTCTTCTCATGTTGCCAGCGCTGGAAGACATAATCTAAGGCTGCCAAGGGAATCAGAGACAGGCAGGTATAAAAACAAATCTTATAGGAGCCCATGCCAAAAAAAGAGAGGATTTCTCCCACGCCCACATGCATCAAAGAGGGAATATTTTTCAGTTCTCCCTTTACCACTAGATATGCAATGCCGCCCACGACAAGTAACTTGAAAATAGATTTGACAAGCTCTGTCAGAGAGTTCAATGAAAAGAGCCTGCTCATCCCTTTAACGGGGTTAATCTTGGAAAGTTTGGGGATGAGAGGCTCCATTGTAAACAGAAAACCCACCTGAAAAAGATTGCCTGCAACCCCGGCAACCAGGGCGATTAACATCAAAGGCATCAAGATCATGAATACCTGCTGTAAAATCTCCAGCAAGAATGCGTAAACAGAGGCATCCCGGCAATCCAGGGTTCCAATATTCTGGAGTATCCCGCGCATCAAACCCGAAAGATTCCGGAACATATATGAACTTAAAAAAAAGAATACCCCCAGACACCCCAATAAAATCAGGACAGACGGAATCTCTCTGCTTTTGGCTACCTGCCCTTTCTGTCTGGCATCCTGACGGCGCTTCGGGGTCGCCGGCTCGGTCTTTTCGTGGTCCTTTCCTTGAGGCATTAAATCCCCCTGCCATTACATGGCTCTTAAGAGAAAAAGGATATCACTCCCTAAATGGCCAAAAATCCCTCCCAGAAACGACGACAAATAAGGAAGACTAAGGCCCAAAAACAGAAGCCCAACTGCGATCTTCAAGGGAAAGGCTACAATAAAAATATTTATCTGGGGAACTGTTCGTGCCACCAATCCCAAGGACACACTCGTAAGCAAAAGGGACACGACCATAGGGGCTCCAATCTTAATCGCGATAACGAACATATTGTTCGCAACTCCCATCAACTGCTCCAACAGGGAATTGTTGAATTGAAAATCCAAGGGAGGGACTAACCGGAAGCTTTCTACCAGTGCCCGTAAAAACCAATGGTGGGCATTAACGGCCAAAAATATAAGCATGGCTATGAGATATTTTAGCTGGGCAATGACAGAAACCTGGGCGCTTGTCTGAGGATCCATGACATTGACGATCCCAAAGCCCATCTGGTATCCTACTAACTGGCCTGCAAGCTGGATTCCGGCAAATATCAGTCTAACAGAGAGACCAATAATGACCCCCAAAATGATTTCACCTAACATCCCTATACCAAAGGGGATCAATTTGGTAATAAAAGGGATATTGTCTGGTCTTACAACGGAAAAAAGGATGATACTGGTCGATAATGATAGCCCTGCCTTAAATAAGACAGGTATGTTCCTGCTATCAAAAAGTGGGACGGTCATTATGATCGCACTTACTCTCAAAAAGATTAAAATAAATACCTGTACCTGAGATAGGGAGATATTGAAAACGGTCATTGGTCATTTATCACTTTGGATTTTGCAGGTCCCTTCCTTTAAACTCACTTTATACAGCATCACTTGGGCCCCACCCAGCGACCTTAACATGCCCAGATTCCAGTTCTAAGAAACATGGAATGCACCCTCTTTCAATGGATATAAGTGAGCATGTTAACAAACACGTTCTGTGTAAAAGTGGTAATGATCTTGAGCATCCAGGGAAAGAAGATAACTATTGCAATAACCACTGCCAAGATCTTCGGGATAAAGGTCAGGGTCATTTCATGAATCTGGGTTACAGCCTGAAACACACTCACCAGCAGACCTGCTACCAGACCAAAGATCAAAACCGGTGCACCCAGTAAGATAGTTATCTTCAAGGCCTCAAAAATGAATCCTGTTACTAACTCTGGTGACATCTTTATAATTACCCAAAACTCTTTACTATGGAACCCACAATCAAATACCATCCATCAACCAGGACAAACACCATCAACTTAAAGGGCAAAGAAATCATAATAGGAGGCAACATCATCATTCCCATGGAAAGAAGTACACTCGCGACAACCATATCAATAATCAAAAATGGCACGTAAAGAAAAAATCCAATTTGAAATGCAGTTTTCAATTCACTAATTATAAAAGAAGGGATCAGTACAGAAGTTGGAACATCATCTATACTCTTGGGTCTCTCCATATCCGCGATGTCAACAAACAGAGCCAGGTCCTTTTCTCTGGTTTGTTTAAACATAAAATTTCTTATAGGCTTGGAGGCCTTTTCCAATGCCTGGTGTTGAGTTATTTTGCCTTCAAGATACGGTTGAAGGGCCTGTTGATTGACCTCTTGCCAGACCGGGGTCATAATGAAAAATGTTAGAAACATTGCCAGTCCCAAGATTATCTGGTTAGGAGGCATCTGATGAGTTCCCATTGCCTGACGAAGAATGGAAAACACAATAACAATCCTCGTAAACGAGGTTAGCATGATAAGAATTGCCGGGGCTAAGGAAAGAACTGTTAATAAGAGAAAAATCTGAAGAACAACCGTAACCTTCTGGGGATCTTTGGCATTACTCAGACCAATAGTTAAGTAGGACCCAGCGACAGCCGGAGTATTACCCCAACAAATATGAGGGGCCAGGCCGATAAAGACCATGAAAAACACTGAAATGATGACGAACATTTTTAGAAGCTTCATCATAGATCAGCACCGACAGCATACTTCGTCAGATCAATCCACACTCCTGTCCTTTTTGAATCTTGATGTTAATCTATGTAATTGATCCGAAAATGAAGGCAATGTCCTTTCCACTTCAAATCTCTTAAATCTATCCAGTGTCTCTTCATTATCTATTTTGGCAAGGAGACTGATATTGTCACTTGTAACCCCCAGGACCAATATGGCTCCTGGAATCTCAACCAGGGATATGCTTTTCTTGGGCCCAATATAACTGTTTGCCAGAACCCTGATTGGTCTCTCCATGGCCCCTCTCATGTCTCTTTTGAATACACGCTTTACAAAATAGAGTACGATCAATAATCCACCCAGAATAACAGCTAATGCTGTAATCATTCTTAGTGCCGTAGAGATTAGATCAGGATGGTAATTCATCTCAGTCTCTCAATCCGTTCCGCAGGACTTACAATCTCGGTAAGGCGAATACCATACTTTTCGTTCATAACTACCACCTCCCCCCTAGCGATCAATCTTTGATTGGCCAGTACCTCCAGGGTTTCTCCAGCAAGCTTTGAAAGCTCAATAACAGAGCCCTGACCAAGTTTGAGGAGGTCATTTATCAACATCTTGGTCCGGCCAAGTTCAACGGTTATCTCCAAAGGTATGTCAAGAATGAAATCGATATTACCTGGTGGCTGGGAGGAGGATGTATCACTCAGGTCAGAAAATTCGTACGGATTTGTTTTTTTTGCCTTTTGTTTCATGTCTTCTTTAGCCGTGGCTTGATCACTCTTTACCCGGGTTGCATCCGCTGTATCCATGGTTATTTATACCTCCCTTTTGGCTGATCAGTCCTGTTATTTGAACTGCGCGGCTTCCTTTGACAACCCCTGGAAGCCCCCGAAATTTGGGAATTCCCTCAACCTTTACTGTCACAGGATCCTGTGGGCCTGTATTAAGTTTGAGGACATCTTCTACCTGAAGGTTCAACAGGTCCCGGACGGTGTGTACGGTTCTCCCCAGCTCGGCGGTGACGCTCACCTGGGTATCTTTCAACAACTCTTGAAGCCGGGAGTCCCATGTATGGCCTATATCTTTCTCCCTCAGGTATGTGGAAGAGAACTTGTCCTTGATTGGTTCCAACATGAGGTAGGAGATGCACAAATGCAAATTTCCTGAAAATTCCTTTCCATTTACAGAAAATACAACAACTATCACCAGGTCATCAGGGGCGACCAGATGGATGAATTGGGACTTGGTCTCGGTCTTTTTTAAGGAGATCTTTACCGAATAGACAACCTCCCAGGCCTTCTCCAGGTTTTGCAGCACCTCAACAACAAACCTTCTCATCACCCTCTGCTCGATGAGCGTAAATTCTCTTACCCGGGTTACAGGTTTTCCACTCCCTCCAAACATGCAATCTATCAGAGAGAATACAAGGCCTGGTTCTATTACCAGCATCGCTGATCCAATAAGAGGCTCCATATTGAATATATTGTAACTTGTGGGGTTGGAAAAACCCCTTAAGAAATCTTTGAATTTAACCATTTCTGTGGAGATAAACTCCACCTCAATAGCCCTCCGCAGAGAGGAGGAAAGCGAATTTTGCAACAGGCCTGCAAACCTGTCATATACCTCTTCAAGAGCATAAAACTGGTCACGCAGCATTATGCCCTGAGAGGTGAGGTCATAGGATTTGACCTCAAGTTCCTCCTTTTTCTCCTCCTCCAAATCAACCTCTCCTTTGGCCATGGCCGAAAGGAGGGCATCTATTTCCTCTTGAGACAAAATCTGCTCAGACATGGGCTTTTGACCTTTACTGGATCACGAATTCTGTGTAGTAGAGGTTTGTTATAGTCCCACTCTTCAGAAAACTATTCAGTTTGGCAATTATCTCATCACGTAAAGCGATCTTCCCTTCAAGGCTGCTAATATCTTCAAATCTTTTAGTAGGCAAAATCATTAGAATAGCGTTCCTTACCTGGGGGAGCCGTTTCTCCAATTCCTTAGTGACCTTACCATCGCTCAACTCCAGATCCATCGTAACCCTCAAGTATCGCCTTCCGCCTTTATCAGCAAGGTTAACGATAAATGTATCCAAAGAAAATATAGGCCCTATCACCTCCCGGACATTTTTCACTTTGGCGGTCTTCTTTGAGGCATTTTCGCCCTGAGGAGCTAAAGAAGACACCTTGTTCCAGACAACAAAAAAACCGGCTCCCATTAAAACCATTAATACAAATGAGTTGAGGAGAAAAATAAGCTTAAACTTTTTGTCCATTTTATCTTTTGCCCTCCGTTACTAATACAATCTCTACCCTTCGGTTCCTGGCCCTGTGCTCAGGGGTATCATTGGGAAAAATAGGTCTTGACTCCCCATATCCCACTGCTGACAGCCTCTGTGGAGGCACCCCTCCTGTTTCAATAAAATACCTTACCACATTCACTGCCCGCGCAATTGAAAGCTCCCAGTTCGAAGGAAATCTCTCGGTATGGATGGGAATATTGTCAGTATGCCCTTCAACACGGACAGGATTGGGTATCTTATTGATCATGTTAATAATCCTGTCCAAAAGGGGAAAGGCATCAGGATTGATATCGGCTACTCCAGATTCAAAAAGAATTGTATTTTCAAGGGTGATGACCACTCCCTCTTTTGTATGTGCAGCCCGAACCCCCGGCTCCGCACTGATTGTCTTTATGAAATGGTCAATCTCCTCCGCCTTCCCCTCAACTTCTTCCTCTTCAGAGACCTCTCCCTGAACACTCAAATCGACCGCCGGCCCTATTACCGTAACACCTGTCCTTTTCCCCCCTTCCAGAACTCCCACGGCACTCTGGAAAGCGCCCTGGAAGGTCTTAATCTTCTCAAAATCCAGAGAACTGGTCGCAAATATGAGAACAAAGAATGTCAAAAGGAGAGTCATCAGGTCATTAAAGGTTGTTAGCCACCTTGCCTCGCCTCCCTTTTGATCTTCCGTATCTATTAGGTCTTTTTTATTCATTATTCTTTTGTAACCCTAATATAAGATCCCGGCCGGCCCCAACAAAGATAATCTCTACCCTCCTGTTCCGGGCGCGGTGCTCAGGCGTGTCATTGGGGAAAAGAGGCCGGAACTCTCCATAACCAACAGCAGACAGCCTCTCTGGGGGAATTTTTTCTTTTTCTACAAAATATCGGAGAACATTCACCGCCCGGGCCGTTGATAGCTCCCAGTTTGAAGGAAACTCCTCAGTATGGATAGGAAGATTGTCTGTATGACCTTCAATGCGAATGGGGAAAGAGGTCTTTGATATGACAGATGCGATCTTGCTGAGTAAAGGAAAGGCCTCCGGTGAAATCTCCGCCACCCCGAGATCGAATAAGACTGTATCGGCCACGGTCATCACCAGGCCCCTTCCGGTTACAGAAAAACCCACCCCTGATTCCAGCTTAAGGCCTTTTACGATCCTCTTTAAAGCCGGAAGTATATCCTTATTATCCATAATATCCGGTGATAGCATTAAGATATCTTGACCTGGTTCAAATTTGAGACCTCCCGTCAAAAAGCTAACCGCCCGATTGAATGATCTCACAAACTGGGTAATTTTCGAGCCTTCCATAGTCGCATAAGAGGATAACATAATGAAAAATGCCAGAAGAATGAGAATGAAAGAGGAAAATGTTACCATCCAGGTCGAACCAGGCCCTTCTTCACCTTCTTTTTCACGTTTTCTCCTCATTATAAATAACCTATCTCTTCTCTGTTTGCTCTCCCGCGGGTTTACGTTCCCTGGGTGGAATGAATGCCTTGAGCTTCTGCTCTACAATACGATGGTTGTCACCAGCCTGGATCGATATAATACCTTCCAGTACCATCTGCTTTATCAAAATCTCCTGCTTGCTTCGGGTCCTGAGTTTTCCTGCAATTGGTAAAAAAAGGAGGTTGGCCAGAAGCACACCATAAAAAGTAGTGAGCAGGGCCACTGCCATTGGGGCGCCTATCTGGCTGGGATCCTTCATCTGCATCAACATCTGCACCAAACCGATGATTGTCCCCAGCATCCCTACGGCAGGGGCAAATGTGCCCATTGTGGTGAATATTTCCGCGCCTAATTTATGCCGCTCTTCCAAAGATTGGATCTCCGTCGTCAGAATCTCCTCTATCGTACTTGATTCCATTCCATCTATGGCCAGCTGTAACCCTTTGACCAGGAAGGGGTCTTCAATTTCGCTAAGCTGCGATTCGAATGATAAAATCCCTTCTCGCCTTGCCTTTTTTGCAATCTCCACAATTAGATCGACGAGTTTATTGACAGACTGGGACTGGTGCAAAAAGACATTTTTTGCTACCCCGAACACACTCACTACCTGAGAAAAGGGATAATTGAGGAATGTTGCTCCCATCGTTCCGCCAATGACAATCATCATGGAGGGGTAATTAACAAACCCTGACGCGGACCCCCCCATTATGATTGCACCGATTACTAAACCTCCAGCAACAAGGATACCAATAAATGTGGTGACATCCACCAGTAACCTCCTATACACTGAACAAATTCGGGTTATTGGTTAGTTCACATCCATAAACTCTGTACCCCTCTCCCCCTCGAGGGGGAGAGGCTGGGTGAGCCTGCCTGCCGGCAGGCAGGCCTGCCTGCTGTAGGCAGGGGCGTGTGATATCAAGAGGTACTTCCTCTCATCAAATTGTTCATGACCTGGATTTTAGCAACTATTGTGCCAAAAGATAGAGCATGGGTGATTCCAAAGCTAAGCTTACTGCAGGCAAGCCCTTAGTAACTGATCACAGAGCATTCAGGTAATAAGGCATTTTTTGGGCAGGGACTGAAATGCTCCAATGCTTCCAGTCTTGTGACCAATTACACCACTGATCAAGGGGGCAGGGCTATCCTGGGACATTACCAATGATGGGAAATAGAAAGTGTGAAGTGAGGAGTGGCAGTGCTGAGTGTCAAATTTTATGAAGGGCTTGTCAATTATCTGATACTCTCCATACTGATGAGGTGGGGATATAGACCTCCTGGCATACCTTTGACATGTCTCAGGATACGGAAGGGAAAACAACACATTCTAGCCGAGAGTACCGCTATGAATTGATCGCTGATATTCAAATATCCTCTTGGAAATTTCTTCCACCGGCTCCTTAACCACAATCTTCTCTCTGGTGGTAAAGGTAATAACTGTATCCGGTGTTGCCTGCAAAGATTGGATCACCTCCACATTCACCAAGATCTTCGAGTTGTCCAGTCTGGTTACCTCTATCATTTCCAAACCTCCCTTTTTTGACCTTTGCATTCATCAGAAGCCAAAGTATGAAACCGGACTGCAGGATCGAAGTCAGGTCAATACC
>DQZA01000241.1 GCA_011042035.1 Desulfobacteraceae bacterium | reverse complement strand
GCACAAGGACAATATTGATTTCGTGCTTCTGGACATGCTTATGCCCAAGATGGGTGGCAAAGAAGTATTCCTGAAACTCAAGGAAATTGATCCTGATGTAAAGGTGCTTTTGTCCAGTGGTTATAGCCTTGACGGAGAGGCCCAGGAATTGATGGACATGGGATGTGCAGGCTTTATTCAGAAGCCCTTTCGATTGAAGGACCTTACCAGGGTGCTTGCGCAGATTCTGGGTTAACCCAAAGCCGCTATGCGTTACGAGGGCCCGATATACCGCCCCCCCAGCGAGGCGGACAGCCTTTTGATACAGGCAACCGTTGGCTGCCCGCACAATAAGTGCACCTTTTGCATGGTGTACAAGAAGGGACCTCCCTTTAAGGTAAGGCCTGTGAAGGATATCAAGAGGGATTTGGATGAAGGAGCCAGTCTATACGGAGATGTTGTGAGGACCCTATTTTTTCCGGCAGGTAATACCATTGCCATGCCTACGGACGAATTGGCCGAGATTTGCGTCTATGCATACGAGGTGCTTCCAAAACTGGAGAGAATCACTGTTTATGGATCTTCAAAGTATATTCACCAAAAGGGCCTCGAGGACCTGAGAAAACTTAGGGAAAGCGGACTTAAGAGGATTCATGTGGGGCTAGAGAGCGGGGATGACGAAGTCTTGAGGCGAATCAAGAAAGGCACAACGGCTGCAGAACAAATAGAAGCCGGCCTTTGGGTAAAGGAAGCGGGGATCGAGCTGAGCGAATATGTGATGCTAGGGATAGGGGGCAAAGAAAGAACAATGCCACATGCGCTGGAAACGGCAAGGGTACTCAACCAGATTGATCCCCATTTCATTAGGTTCAGGACTTTCCTGCCCAAGATAAATACCTTGCTGCTGCATCAAATCAGGAAAGGAAGATTTAAGGTTCTTTCAGCGCACCAGGTCCTGAAGGAATGGCAGGTTATAATTGAGGGGCTGGATGTTACATCCGAGATCCACAGTGATCATTATACCAACTACATAAATGTTTCTGGAAGAATGCCTGGTGATAAGGGCAGGATGTTGGGGCAGATAAGGGAGGCCCTCACGTGGGAAGAGAATCGGTTCCGGCCTATCTACGTTGGAAGGGAATAAACGGGACGAGACCTAGGGTTTACCATGGTTTGGCTCTTGAGAGGGGGAGGGCTAAAGGCCCAGGTACGCTTCCCGGATCTCGTCGGAGCTCTTGATATCCTCCGGAGTGCCTTCTGCCTTTATCCTGCCTTCGTGCATGACGTAAACGTAGTCAGTGGCGGCGAGAGACGCATCTGCATTTTGTTCCACCAAGAGTATGGTTAGCCCTACTTGGGCCTTCATTTTCTGAATTGTTTCGAAGACGTGCTGCACGAGGAGCGGGGCAAGCCCCTGACTGGGTTCGTCCAGCATGATCATTTTGGGTTTACTCATGAGGGCCCGGGCCACGGTCACCATTTGTTGCTCTCCACCGCTCAAAGAGCCTGCCAATTGTTTGCCTCTTTCCTTCAAGCGAGGAAACAGCGAGTAAACCAGTTCAAGAGACTCTTCCCGGTACTGCTGGGCCCGCTTGAGATATGCCCCCATCATGAGATTTTCGTAAACAGTCATGCCCCCAAATAAATGCTTCCCCTCTGGGACCAAAGTAAGACCCTTGTCCACCTTAATATGGGTTGGGAGATGGGTGACTTCCTCGCCCTCGTAAATGATCTTCCCAGACCATGGGGTCACGGAGCCGAACACGGTCATGAGAAAGGTGCTCTTTCCCACCCCATTGGGTCCAAGTAACGATGTTATGGTGCCCTTGCGGACCCTGATACTGGGCTTCCACAGCACCTGCATGGGGCCATAACCCGATTCCAATTCACTCACCTGCAACATACACTATTCCTCCGGCGGGTGTCCTAGGTAAACTTCCACTACCCGGGGGTCGTTCAGGGCCTCCTTGGTTGAGGAGTCCACCAGCTTGGCCCCCTGGTGAAGGACAACGACCCTCTGGGCGAGCCCCAGCACGGCTCGCATTATATGTTCCACCATGGCCACCACGGCTATGTTTTCCCTGTCAGAAACCTCTTGTATTAGCCGGACCATCTTGTCTATGTCCTTCGGGTGCATCCCTGCCATGGCCTCGTCCATCAAGATGAGGCGAGGTTTCATGGCAAGTGCCCTGGCTATTTCCAGCAGTTTCTTTTCTACCGGAGTAAGGGTCCCGGCCTGCTTGTCGGCATGGGCACGGAGTCCCATGAAGTCCAGGTAATGGTCCGCAAGCTCCAAACACTCATTTACGCTCAGTTCCTTTCCTAATGTGCCGAACATGGCCCCCACGGCTACGTTCTCCCTTACGGTGGCAGAGGCAAAGGGCCTGGGAATCTGGAAAGTCCGGCCCAACCCGAGAGGGGCTCTCTTGTACGGGGGAAATCTCGTGATATCCTGTCCTCTAAAGGTTATTCGCCCTTCATCTGGAATATGGACTCCGCTGATGAGGTTAAAGAGGGTGGTTTTACCACTGCCATTGGGGCCCACAATGCCCAAGCGCTCACCTTCACTTATCTCTAGGCTAACGTTGTTGACCGCCACCAGGCCCCCGAATCTCTTAGTTACCTTCTCCAGTTTGAGTAATGACATGATCACACCTATTCGATAAAGCGTGCTAAGGATGTTCCCCTGAGTCTCTGTTTGACTACTCCCATCACTCCATCTGGAAAGGCAATTATAATCACGATGATGATGGGAGCAAAAATGAGTAACTGGAAGCCCGGAAGAATTATGGACAGATAGTACTTGGAAAGGCCGTAAATGAGGGCGCCGATCACAGGGCCCATGAGAGTCCCAGCCCCGCCGAGTAACACAATGATGATTGCTTCTATGGTGTAATGTATTTCGAAGACCTCCGGGGGAAAGACGTACGGGGTTTTCAGGGCCCAGGAGGTGCCACCCACCAGCCCCGCGAAGCACGCGCTGGTGATGAAGGCGATGATCTTGTATTTGGTCACGTTGATACCCATGACCTTCGCAGCGTCCTCGTCTTCCCTGAGGGCGGTCAGCGCATAACCTATCCTGCTGCGCATGAAGTGGAGGGTTACCAAGGCCGCCAGGGCTGCAATGATGAACAGGTATACATCTGCCCAAAAGGTGGAAAGGCCACTGGCCGTATCCCTGCCCAGAACTTGGTTGAGCTCAGAGGTGAAAATCATGCCCTCGGATCCGTTCCAGATCTTGGCCCCTTCGATAAGATACCTGAACCCCTCGTTAACACCTATGGTGGCTATGGCAAAATATGCCCCCCTGAGCCTCAGCGCCACTGCCCCAACCGCCATGGACAAGAGGGCGGGAAATATGAGGGCCAGAAGGAAACCAATTATGATCACGGCCGGGCCTGTCATGCCTTGATGCGCCAGGTAGGTGATGGACAGGGCCATTCCGTATGTTCCGACCCCTAGGAATGCCACGTATCCGAAGTCCACGTACCCTGTCATTCCCAAGAAGATGTTAAAGGCCTGGCCTAGGGCGCAATAGAAGGTCAACATGGCCATGACCTGCCACATACCCTGGACCCCTTTCCCGACGAGGAAAATGATAACATACAGGGCTAGGACTGGAATAAAAGGACCATATGTGGATAATCTCTTTCCCATGATATTTCTACTTCCCTTTCAAAATGCCTGTTGGTCTTATGAGAAGTATGACCAGAAGCATCAGGAACGAGAGAAACCTTGTCAGCGCAAACGGCTCAACTCCAGGGATCAAGGCAAACAGTGTATATGAGCCGTTTTCAATAAGGCCGAATACAAGCCCGCCAAAAAATGCCCCATAAGGGGAGGTAAGTCCCCCCAATACCGCTATCACGAATGCCTTTAGTGTATAACTTCCTCCCATGTATGGGTTGATTCCCACGGGGATGAACATGGTGAGCAAGACGCCACTGGCCAGGGTGAGACCTATCCCGATGGCAAAGCTGTTGGCATACACCCGGTCAACATTGACGCCGCATACCTTGGCCCCTTCCGTGTCTTCCACCACGCTTCTCATGGCCGTGCCGGCCCGTGTCTTATTGAACCAGAGGTACAGGATAAGGGCGATGATGATGCTGCCTATACATGCGTAGAGTTTGGATAAAGGCAGGACAGTGACCCCCAGGTCGATCTTGGGAAGCGCCCAATTGTATCCCCTGAACTCGGACCCAAATATCAGTTTGATGACTTCCTCCAGCAGAATTCCTATGGAAAAGGTTGCGAGGAGGGATGCCAGCTCCGGGGCCTTTATCAGTTTCTTGATGGCCGTATAATAGAAGATAAAGCCTAGGCCGAGCCCCACCACGAAGGCCACCGGTACGGCTACAAGCGGAGAGATCCCGAGGGCCGTGAAGAGCCACAGTGTCACAAAGGCTCCTACCATGATGAAGGCGCCGTGGCCCACGTTTACGATCCTAAGAACACCGAAGATCAGGGACAGGCCCATTGTGGCCATGCCGTAGACAGCGCCCAGCACCAAGCCTTGGAACAGATTTCCCGCGAGTTGTTCTAATAACATGGACATGCTCCCTCTTTATAAAGGTCACTCCTCCCGGAGGACTTGTGCCCGGGAGGAGTATGGCGCAGAACGGGCTGGATCAAGAAGGCGTTAGGGCACTGCAAGCTTGCCCTTAGCCTTTTCCTTGAAGGTGGGCATGGGATAGCAAAGTTTTCCCGTCTGTGCCTCCTCGGGCCATACGATCACCCTTTTGGCCGCCTGCCACTGCACGTCCACCATGGAATGGCCTACCTGCATCCCCGTGTCGTCAACATCCCAGCCGCCGTAAAAGGACATGAACTTGAGGTCTCCAAGGGCCACCCTGACCTTATCTGAGTTGAGAGAATTGCTTTTTTCCACAGCAAGGACATAAGCGAGTACCTGGGCTCCTGCCTCGGCGGCATGGTAGTCCGGGATGATATTCTTGCCCACGGCCTTTTTGAATAGAGCCACGAATTCATCTTGGGACGGACCGATCCATGGCAATCCCACTTTTTTGGCCTCAGCCTCCGAGTACTTAACACCGTACTCCCAGTGTGAGGGGCCCATCACCCCTTCAGCCAGGGAGCCCAAGGCCTCGTAAAATGCGGGGAGCGTGGCCGCTGCAATGAGGGAAAGGGCTTTTACGTCAATGTCGAGGTCGGCCATTTGCCGGCTGAACAGTTGCCCGTCTTCGAAGTGGCCCCCGCCCAGGACAAAGTCGGGCCGAGCGGCCTTCATCGCGGAGAGAAGGGGAGTCAGGTCGGTGACTCCCTTCGGGTATGTCCTCTTGAAGACCACATTCAAACCGAGCTTCTTGGCGTGCACTTCGGCCCCGAACATCACCATCTTGGCAAACTCGGAGTCCTCGTAGGCCAGGGCCACCTTCTTGGCCGAAGGATCAATTTTCTTGATCATGTCAAGGGTTCCCTCGTGGTACCTGGTGGCCGGACCGATGGTTTGGACCACATATCTGAAACCTTGGCGAAAGATCTTATTGTTAGCTCCTCCGTGGTCCATATAAAGCATTTTACGGCTTTCGGCCACGGGGGCCCCCCTCAGGGTCAGCCCTGAGCTGTATGGAGCAAAAACCACGTTCACCCTGTCACTGCTTATTAACCTTGCTATGAGGCTAGTAACCGCCTCCTTCTTAGATTCGCAGTCATAATACTTGTAAACCAGTGGAATCTTCTTGCCCCCAAGACTCACGCCGCCGTAAACCTTGTTCACCCAATTCACACATGCCTTGATGCCGCCGACAGCCTGTTCACCTGCTTTTGCATACTTGCCTGAAAGGCATGCTGGATGCCCTATTACAATTTTGCTCGCCGCGTGGGCTCCGGAGGAAAAAACGAAAAGACCAAGAAACGTAAACAGAGTGGTAATCTTAAACAATGTCCCGGCTTTTTTCATGGCAATCCTCCTTTTCCGAAAGTGGTTGACTCATAGTCCCAGGATCTCCTGCCCAGTTGGGATGGCGCCTCAATCTCACAGAGATAGATATGACTCCCTCAGGGCCTTTTTGTAAACCTTTCCCGAGCCCGTCTTGGGAAGTTCGGATACGAATGTCACGCATTTCGGGGCCTTGTAGCGGGCTATACGTTCCTTGCAGAACTCGATTATTTCCTCTTCAGTGGCGTGCTGGCCCTCTTTAAGCACTACAACCGCTTTGACGGCTTCTCCCCACTTGGGGTCCGGCACCCCAATGACAGCGGCCTCAAGTACCGCAGGGTGCTTGTAGAGCACATTTTCCACCTCTACTGAATACACGTTTTCACCGCCTGTAATTATCATATCTTTTTTGCGGTCTACGATATTCACATATCCCTCTTGGTCTATTGCGGCCATATCCCCTGTGTGCAGCCATCCATCCTTTATGGCCTTGGCAGTCTCTTCGGGATTGTTCCAATACCCAGGAGTCACAATATCACCTTTGACGATTATTTCCCCCACTTCCTCCCCGTTGGGGGTGACCTGTGTGCCATCTTCTCTCACCACCTTTAGGAGGACGCCCAGGAAGGGGCGCCCGGTTTTTGCCTTGTAAGTAAACTTCTGCTCGTCAGGCAGATCCAGTAAGTTTTCCTTTAAAATCGAGAGAGTTAGATATGGGCTTGTCTCTGTCATGCCATAGGTTTGGATGTAGTCAGTCTTGAAGGTTTCCATGATACGCTTTACCACATCCGGCGCTATTGGTGCCCCGCCACTGAGCATAACCCTGAGAGAGGAAAAATCATAGGTTTCAATGCCAGGAGTGTTGACAAGAATGTTGAGCATGGTGGGAATCATATTTGTGATGGTAACTCTTTCTTTTTGCATAGTATGCAGAACCAGCTCGGGCTTGAATTCGGGCACTGTCACATGCCTGCCTCCCACCCAGGTTATGGCAAAGGTAGCCCACGCATCAGCCAAGTGGAACAATGGCGCCACATGGATCCACACATCTGTGTCCCTCAGGCCAAGCTCGGCGATGGCTGCAAGGGCATGGACGCAGACGTTTTTGTGGGTAAGCATGACTCCCTTGGGCCTTCCGGTGGTGCCGCTAGTGTAGTACAGGTGTGCTATATCCTCATCATGGATATCTGGCAGGGGAGGGGAACCAGTATCTTGCACGGCAATTTCATGGTCGTAGTCCAAGATCTCTAGAGGCAATGATACTGACTCCTCACTAGGACCGGTAAGTATCAAGGTCTTGACTTTGGTCTTGTGTTGAAGCATCTCCCTCACCGAGGAAGTGAATCTTGAGGCGGCTATGAGAACCGTGGCTTCCGAGTCGTTCAGGATAAATGCCAACTCAGCAGGAGAGAGCCTGAAGTTTAGGGGGTTAAGGATGGCACCTATCTGCGCGGCGGCAAAATATGCCTCAAGGAATTCGTAGCTGTTGTGATGGAGGATTCCAATGCAGTGTCCCTTACGCAGACCCATGCTGTGAAAGAGGTTTGAGAGACGATAGACGCGACGGGCGAATTCTCCGTAAGTAAAACGCACCCCTTCTGAGACCACCGCCTCCTTGGCCTCATAAAGGGATATTGCCCTCTCCAGTATAAATGGAATCTTCATGGTTGCTGCCTTGAAGGATATTGACCTGAGTTGCAAATAGCACAAAACAGGGTGGAATGTAAAGAAGCAACTGAGAAATCCGAGCATTCATGGGTAAGCCATGAGGTTGGCTTGCAAGTGTGGTAGAAGTCCAATGTCAGCCCCCATGGTTAGAAGTGTTTTTATTGCCCTTTGACCTTCCTCACCTATGTTATTGGTGTACTCGTTGACGTATAGCTCTATGTGTTGCTTGATAACCGTTTCTTCCATTTCCTGGGCATGCCTCTTAATATAATTTTCTGTAAGCCGAGGGTTTTTCTGTGCCAGGGACAGGCTATGGGAGATGAGATGATCCACCTTTCGTGCCAAGTCCTGGCCAAGACCTCTTCTTATGGCTATGCCCCCCAACGGAATGGGCAGTCCTGTTTGTTGTTCCCACCATTGTCCCAGGTCTAAGAGCTGGCAGAGCCCGTAACCCTGGTAGGTGAACCTCCCCTCGTGTATGATGACACCAAGATCATACTCACCACGGGAAACTGAAGGCATGATGGAGTCAAATCGCATTGGTGTCACCTTCAGGGGCTGCCCCGCAAACAGGCATACCAGCACATAAGCAGTGGTCATTATTCCAGGGACAGCTATGCGGGCGCTCACAAGGTCCTTTAAATCAAACCCTGGTCGAGAAACCACCAGAGGTCCACACCCGCGACCTAAGGCCCCGCCCGAGTAAAGCAGACCATATTTTTCCTGAAGGTGTGGAAGAGCCGCTATTGAAATCTTACTGACATCATAGCGGCTGTCCCTGCATGCCCTGTTGAGTTCTTCCACATCGTGGAGATGGATATCCATGTCCATCCCTTTAAGGTTCACCAATTTCGCTGCTATGGCTCCGAAGATGAACGTATCATTGGGACACGGTGAATAGGCTAATGACAATCGACTCAACGAAAGACCTCCGATCTTAGCAATGAGAGCGCCACTTCCTGGACCCTTTGGCATGCCTTATCCAACTGCCACCGGGCCCTGTTTCTATCCCCCACCTCGTTGCTCACCACGCGCAACTCCAGGAAGGGTACGCCGAAGAACTTGCAGGAATATGCCGCCCCAAAGCCTTCCATGTTTTCAGCTATGGCACGGTGGGTGAAATAGTAGTTTTCCGCGGTATCGCGAGAGGCCGTTACGGTTGATACGGTCACAAATGGGCCCGAGCGAACATCTACTCGCATTGACGATGTTTTCAGTGCTGCAACCGCCCTGCCCGCCAACTTTTGATCCAATTCTATTTGATTCGCGGCAAGGTTCAGTGGCTCAATTGCACCCTTAGGCCAGCCCTCCACTCCCAGTTGAGCAGCGATTTCTTCTGTGGCAATTGCAACGTCCAATACCTTGGTTCCAGCTTGGGAAAAACCGCCTGCCGACCCAATGAGCATGACATAGTCTGGTGAGATTGTTAGAATAAACACTGTCAGCGTTGTTGCCATGCTCACCGATCCCACACCGCCTACGCATAGAAATAGATCATACCCTGAATAGCTACCCCTGTTTACCTTAGATTGCCCAATGATTTCCGTTTTTCCATCGGCAAGGCAATCCCTTATGAGGCCCAGTTCCTCAGGTACTGCGGCAGTTACCATGACCCTCGTCCGTTTCATTGCGGTGCCATTCCTTTCTTGAGAAGGCCTACCAATTCCCTTGCCCAACGAGATACTTGGGAGTCATTCGCCTTGTATATCCCTGGCCGTGCTCCAAAATGCTCCAACATGAAGGCCTGTAGAAACCGATCCAATAGTGAGTCCAGGTAAAAGGTGGCGCAAGAAATATCCATGTCAGACCTTACCTCACCCCTTTCTATGCCAAGGCGGATCATCTCGGACAAAAATTCGAATGATTCCTGTCTCACGGCCTTGAGCAGGGCTGAGCAGAACTTGAGGTTACCTTCGTAAAGAATTTTTGTGTAGAGCGCGTAAATACGCGGATTTTTGCGTAAAAAGGAAATGCCAGAGGTAAGAAGTGTCTCTATTCTTGAATAAAAGTCCTCATCCCTTGTGTTATCTCTGACTGACTTGAGATGATCTTTTACAGTGTCTATTGACTTGACGAACACAAAATTGAACAGGCCCTCCTTATCCCCGAAATATTGAAATATGGATCCTTTTGCAATACCCAACTCCGCCACGATTCTGTTAATGCTGGCCCCTGCATAGCCTTTTTCGGAAAACTCTCGGAGGGCAGCGCGGAAGATCTTGTTCTTTTTCCTCTTATCAAGGTTGTTGAATGTGCTGTATGCCATGGTCCTTCAATGCCTCGAGGCTTTTGGTAAGTTCGTCCTCACAGATGTCGTTTACCACGGTGACTTCACCAATTCGCAAGGGCAAAACAAAATTGATTCGGCCCTGCCTTTTCTTTTTGTCCAATGCTATTTTTTCCAT
>DQZA01000156.1 GCA_011042035.1 Desulfobacteraceae bacterium | reverse complement strand
CCCGCATCATCGGCGGCCTGCGAGTTTCTGTCCAAAAACAAACATGGTAAAAAAAATTGACTTAAGAATTTTGATATGGTAGCTTCGCTTTAGGATGAATGAAAGTTCATTCATTTTCAAGGTTCCACTAGTTATATATCCCAATCTTTCTATTCACCTGGGGCGGGGTTGGATCTCTGGGTGACAACCTGAAATACAGAGGAGGTCTCAGATGGAATACAGGATAAGGAAGGCGGGCGTGATCGGTGCAGGAGTTATGGGTGCCACCATAGCAGCCCACCTGGCCAACACCAGGATTGATACTGTCTTGCTCGACATCGTACCGCCGCAGCTTACAGAGGAAGACAAAAAGAAGGGGCTTACAGAGGACAACCCGGAATTTAGGAATAAATTTGCTAAGAAGGGGCTGGAGAATGCCCTTAAGTCCAAACCCGCATCTTTCTATTTACCAGAATATGCCAAGCGTATAAAGATCGGTAATCTCGAGGATAACCTTGAATGGTTGAAGGATGTTGACTGGATCATTGAGGTTGTGGTGGAAAGACTGGACATCAAGCAGAGGGTGTTTGAGAAGGTAGAATCTGTTCTGACGCCTGGCACTATTGTCACATCAAATACCTCGGGACTGTCTGCAAGGGCCATGTCCGAAGGCAGGTCAGAAAATTTCCGCAAACACTTTGCCATAACGCACTTCTTCAATCCACCAAGATATATGAAGCTTCTGGAACTTGTACCTGGGCCAGACACCTTACCCGAGGTGATGGAAGTGCTGGCGGAGGTTTGTGAGCGCGTGCTTGGGAAAGGAATAGTTTACGCCAAGGATACACCCAATTTTATCGCCAACAGGATAGGAATCTTCAGCGCATTCAATGTGATGAGGGTGATGATGGAAATGGGGTTGAGTATTGAGGCCGTGGACAAACTTACCGGCCCGGTTATTGGCAACCCCAAGAGCGCTTCATTCAGGACCGGAGACCTTGTGGGCCTTGATACTATGGTGCATGTGGCTCGCAATGTATATGATGGCGTCCCTAATGATGAAAGAAGGGATATCTTCCAGCCCCCTGATTTCATAAACAAGATGCTTGAAAAAAATATGCTCGGTCAAAAAGCCGGGCAAGGTTTTTATAAGAAGACAAAGGACCCCGAAGGGAAAAAACTTATCCTTTCCCTTGACTACAATACCCTGGAATACAAGCCCCAGGAAAAGGTATCTATCCCTTCACTTGGAGCTGCAAAGAATCTTCCTGGCACGGCCGAAAAGATAAAGTCCCTTTACTATGCTCAGGATGTTGGAGGGCAGTTTACCTTCAAGACAATGAGTGAAACATTGATATACGCCGCCAATAGAATTCCCGAGATCGCTGATGACATTGTAAATGTTGACAATGCCATGAAGTGGGGATTCGCTAGGAAATTTGGCCCGTTCGAGACTTGGGATATCCTTGGGGTAGGGAAGTCAGTTGAAAAGATGAAGGCAGCCGGTTACCAGGTACCCGGGTGGGTGGAAGAGATGCTGGGGCAGGGCAAGGAGTCATTTTACAAAAGAGAAGCAGGTAAACTGCTTTATTACGATATCCATTCAAAGGACTACAAGGAAGTGCCAATCAAACCGGGCATAATCCTGTTGCCTTCCCTCAAAGAAAGAAACATGGAGATTGCCTCCAATCCCGGCGCCTCCCTTATCGATATAGGAGATGGTATTGCGTGCCTTGAATTCCACAGCAAGATGAACGCAATGGGCGACGACATCGTTAACATGACCCTAAAGGCAGCTGATATTGTGAGCGAAAGGTTTGATGGCCTTGTCATAGCCAACCATGCAGACAATTTTTCAGTGGGCGCCAATCTTCCTTTGGTGCTTTTTACTGCCCAGGAGGAGGAATGGGATGATCTTGACTGGATGATAAAGACATTTCAGGATGCCTTCATGAAACTCAAATATTTGAATAAACCCGTTGTAGCTGCTCCAGCTGGGATGGCCCTTGGTGGCGGTTGTGAGATATGTCTTGCCGCAGATCGAGTTCGCTATGCTGCTGAGACTTACATGGGCCTCGTTGAAGTTGGGGTTGGATTAATACCAGCTGGAGGTGGCACCAAGGAATTATATATTCGCAATACCGAGCACTTGTTTGAGGTTCCAAGAGGTGGAGTGTACCCAAAACAAATAGAGCTTATGCCATTTGTGGCCAGGGCGTTTGAAACCATAGCAATGGCAAGGGTTTCTACCTCTGGGCCAGAGGCAGTCAAACTCGGTTACCTGAGGCCTACTGATAAGATGACGGTTAACAGGGATTATCTCATCGAAGATGCCAAGAAAACGGTGCTGGCAATGAACATGGAAGGTTATGTGCCACCCGAGCCAAAGGACGAGATCAGGGTCGCAGGAGAGAATACCTTTGCAATGTTGAAGTTGGCTGTGTGGACCATGCATACCTCAGGGTATATCACAGAGCACGATGTAACGGTGTCTGAGAAAGTTGCTTATGTTTTGTGTGGAGGAAGGGTGCAATCTGATACGAAGGTCACAGAGCAATACCTTCTTGATCTTGAGAGGGAGGCGTTTTTGAGCCTGTGCGGACACCCAAAAACACAGGCCAGGATTCAGCACATGCTTAATACAGGTAAACCACTCAGAAATTAATAAGAGTTTGGATATAACCCCTTAAATGGAGGAATTAGTCATGAGAGAAGCCGTGATAGTAGCAGCATGCAGGACGGCGGTCGGAAAAGCACCACGAGGAACGCTTCGCCACACGCGGCCAGAGGCCATGGGGTGCGCTGTCCTGGGGGATTTGCTTAAACGGGCTGGTGATCTGGATCCCGAAGTAATTGATGACGTAATTATAGGCTGTACATTCCCAGAGGCCACCCAAGGGCTCAACTTGGGTCGGGTGCTGGTGATGTCCATGGGATGGCCGGATCGTATTCCGGGCATGACGGTAAACAGGTTTTGCTCGTCCGGATTGCAGGCAATAGCCATTGGTGCTGAAAAGATCATGTGTGGTTATTCAGACGTAGTTATTGCCGGTGGTGTTGAGAGCATGAGCCAGATCCCCATGGGTGGAAGCATGATGTACCCTAACCCTGCCCTGGTTGATACCAGACCGGGGTCCTTCACTGGCATGGGACTTACCGCAGAGAATGTTGCCGAGAAATATGGGATAACCAGGGAAGAGCAAGATGAATTCGGGGCAAGGAGCCAACAGAGGGCGGAAGCAGCGATTAAGGCAGGTAAATTCAAGAGCCAGATTGTTCCGTTGAAGGTGAAGGTGCAAAAACAGCTTCCCAATGGGCATTTTGATTTTGACGAAATAATCTTTGACACCGATGAGGGTGTGAGACCTGGAACTACAAAAGAGAGCATTTCTCATCTCAGGCCGGCCTTCAAACCCAACGGAACTGTGACGGCCGGGAATTCCTCGCAAACAAGCGATGGAGCAGCCGGCGTGGTACTGATGAGTAAGGAAAAGGCCAAGGAACTTGGCCTAAAACCAATGGCCACATTTCGTTACCATGTAGCAGAAGGATGCCCTCCTGAATACATGGGCGTGGGTCCTGCTGTGGCGATTCCAAAGGTGTTAAAGCTAGCTGGAATGGATCTGGATCAGATGCAACTTATAGAACTGAATGAGGCATTTGCCGCTCAGGCAATTTATTGTATTAGGACACTTGGCCTTAATGAGGAAATTACTAATGTCAACGGAGGCGCGATAGCCCTTGGTCATCCCCTGGGCTGCACAGGTGCCAAACTAACCACGCAGCTCATTTACGAGATGCACGAGCGTAAACTCCGCTGGGGACTGGTTTCCATGTGCATAGGCTTTGGAATGGGGGCAGCCGCTATTTTTGAAGTAGAAGACTATTAAATTTTATGGAAAAAAGTTAACCGGACCGAGAAGCAACTGGTTAACCGGTTAATTAGCAAGCATAACCTACTAGAGGAAAAAGGAGAGTGAAAAATGGGTGAGAGAAAAATTTTTTCAGGTGGAGAATTTCTGATCAGTGACGTTACACCGGCAGATATCTTTACGCCGGAGGATTTTACTGATGAGCATAAGATGATCTATCAGACGGCCAAGGACTTTGTTGAAAAAGAAATTATGCCCAACATTGACAAGCTGGAGGAAAAAGACCCAGATCTGGTCCTCAGACTTTTGGCTAAAGCCGGGGAGTTGGGGCTCCTTGGGACAGATGTCCCGGAAGAATACGGGGGTTTGGGCCTGGACAAGGTGAGCACCACGGTTGTGGGTGAGGCTATGGGCGTGGCTGGCTCTTTCACAGTGGTATATGGTGCCCACACCGGAATAGGTACACTACCCATCGTTTTCTTTGGTAGTGAAGATCAAAAAAAGAGGTATTTACCGAAATTAGCCTCGGGCGAGTGGTGCGCTGCATACTGCCTCACAGAGCCGGGGGCAGGTACAGATGCGTTAAATGCTAAGACAAAGGCAGTCCTTTCCGAAGACGGGAAGTATTACATATTGAACGGCGAAAAAATGTTTATAACCAATGCAGGATGGGCAACTGTTTTCACCCTTTATGCAAAGGTAGATGGTGAACATTTTACCGGCTTCATAGTTGAAAAGGATTTCCCAGGATTTTCCACTGGCGCAGAGATAGATAAGATGGGTGTGCATGGGTCCTCAACAAGGCCGGTCATTTTAGAGGACGCGAAAGTCCCTGTTGAGAACCTGATGTTCGAAATAGGCAAGGGACACAAGATAGCATTCAATATTCTTAACATAGGAAGATGGAAGCTGGGCGCAATGACGACGGGCGGCTGCAAGGGGTGTATTGAAGGGGCTGTCAAATATGCCAAGGGCCGCATTCAATTTAAGGTGCCCATCAGCTCTTTTGGCATGATCAAGACCAAGTTGGCCGATATGGCCATCCGCACCTACATGAGTGAGAGCATGATGTATAGATTGGCGGGAATGTTCGATGACAAGCTGGGTACCCTGGATGCAGAGGCCAAGAAAAGCGGAGCTGAGAACGCCAAGGCCATTGAAGAATATGCGCCAGAGTGTTCAATTACAAAGGTTTACGGGTCAGAATGCCTCGAGTACTGTGTTGATGAATACGTGCAGATACTTGGCGGCTACGGCTATTGCGCTGAGTATCCTGCTGAGCGTTATTACAGAGACTCTAGAATCAACCGCATCTGGGAAGGAACAAATGAGATAAACCGGATGTTAATTCCGGGAACGTTGATGAGGAGAGCCCTTCAAGGCAGACTCAATCTGCTTCAGGCGGCTCAGGCAATTCCACAGGAACTCATGAGCTATTCGCCTCTGGCCGTTCAGCTGCCTGACGAGCCTCTGGCCCTGCAAGAGCACATGGTGAAGATGAGCAAGAAAATCGCATTGATGGTGGCAGGTCTTGCAGCACAAAAGTTCGGTGCTGACCTGGTGAAGGAGCAAGAGGTTCTCGCGAAGGTAGCTGATATGATAATTGAAATCTTTGCAATGGAAAGTGGGCTGTTGCGGACAAAGAAAATTATTGAATCGCGGGGAGAGGATAAGGCCAAGTTCCAGATCGCAGCGGTTGAAACCTATGTTGACCAGACGATACCCACCATCGAGATGTGGGCTAAACAGGCACTCGCCTATGTTGAACAGGGTGACACCCTTAGAACCCAATTGGCCGGCGTGAAGAAGTTGGCGCGATATACGCCAATAGACACAGTCTCGCGGCTCCGCGCCATCGCTGACAGGGTAATAGAATTGGAATCTTACCCCTTTTAATTAAGGCCTAAATCGCTTATGATACAAAGAGGGTTTGCAGGGTGCAGGCCCTCTTTTATTTTGGGCAACCTGATTCCAGACGGGCTAGATCCATGCCTGTTAGACCCTCTGGAGGTGCCTATTATGAAATGGGCTCAGGGCTCAAGGTACAAGGGGCAAGGCCAGAAACATCTTGCTTTGTGGTCCTATATGCCTTACGCCTTATGCCTTAGGCCTGATATTGAATATTCAGGAGAGTGTTAAGTGAAAGAAGACATTGAAAAACTAAGAAATATAGGGATCAGCGCCCACATTGACTCTGGGAAAACGACGTTAACCGAGCGGATCCTCTATTACACCAAGAGGATAGGGGTTATCCACGAGGTAAAGGGTAAAGACGGCGTGGGCGCTAAGATGGACTCCATGGAACTGGAAAAAGAGAGGGGAATTACGATCTCCTCCGCGGCCACTCACTGTCTGTGGAAGGGGCATCGCATAAATATCATTGATACCCCGGGGCACGTGGATTTTACCATAGAGGTGGAAAGGGCCCTAAGGGTCCTCGACGGGGCTATCTTGATTCTGTGTGCCGTGGGCGGGGTTCAATCCCAGTCCATTACTGTGGATCGGCAGATGAGAAGGTACGGAGTTCCAAGGATTGCATTCATAAATAAATGTGACCGATTCGGAGCAAACCCGTACAGGGTGCTGAACCAACTGAGGGAAAGACTTGGCATGGATCCAGTCTTGCTCCAATTACCAATAGGTCTGGAGGGAGATTTTCGAGGCGTAGTTGACCTGGTAAAAATGAAGGCACTGTATTTCCAAGGGCCTCATGGTGAAGACATTCGGGAAGAAGAAATTCCGGATGAAATGCTGGAAGAGGCCAGCGCGTATCGTGAGCAGCTATTGGACGCTGCCACCATGTATTCTGACGAACTTGCCGAGGCGGTGCTGGAAGGGCAAGAAACCGAAGAGATGATCCACCGTGCCTTAAGGATGGGCACTCTTGCCAGGACCCTGACCCCAGTCCTTATTGGCTCTGCATATAAGAACGTGGGTGTTCAACCGGTGTTGGACGCCGTAAACCACTATCTGCCATCACCCACGGAAATTGAGAATACCGCCTTGGACCTTGACAAAGATGAAGCGGAGGTTGTCCTTAAGGCCGATCCGGGACTGCCTGTGGTTGCCCTCGCCTTTAAGCTCGAGGTGACGCCCTATGGCCAGCTGACATACATGCGTATTTACCAAGGTTCCATTGGAAAGGGTGACGAGCTGGTCATCACCCGTAACAGGAAAAAGATTCGTGTTGGCAGGATAGTCAGGATGCATGCCGACGAGATGGAAGACATAACGCGGGGCTATGCCGGGGACATTGTGGCCCTTTTCGGGGTGGAGTGCAACACGGGTGATACGTTTACCGATGGATCTGTGAATTACAGCATGTCCTCCATGCACGTGCCCGAGCCTGTGATATCCTTGACCGTTAAGGCCAAAGACAACAAGTCACAGGAGAACCTGGCCAAAGCCCTGGGTCGGTTCTCCAGGGAGGATCCGACGTTTCGGACCTATGTGGATCAGGAAACGGGCGAGACCATAATATCAGGGATGGGAGAGCTTCACCTTGACGTGTATGTTGAAAGGATGAAAAGGGAATACAGGGCAGATGTGGAAATCGGTATACCGCAGGTCAGCTACAGGGAGGCCATAACCCAAAGAGCTGAATTTAACTATACCCATAAGAAGCAGACAGGAGGTGCAGGACAGTACGGGAGGGTTGCAGGGTACATGGAGCCTGCAAAAGAGGGCGCCTACGAGTTTGTGGATTCCATCAAGGGGGGCGTCATACCCACGGAGTTTATTCCCGCGGTGGACAAGGGTTTCCAGTCCTGCCTGGTAAAGGGGCCCTTGCTGGGATACCCGGTTCTGGGGATAAGGATAGTTATTAATGATGGCCAGCACCACCCGGTGGACTCCTCGGAGCTTGCATTTCGTCAGGCTGCAATAGGTGCATTTAAGCAAGCCTATATGAAGGCGAAACCCATTGTCCTGGAGCCAATTATGAGGGTCAGCGTGGAATGTCCCTCTGAATTTCAGGGGAATGTTATGGGATCAATAAACCAGCGCAGGGGGATAATCTTGAGCTCCGCAGAAGATGGAACCTTTACAACCATTGAGGCCGAAGTACCGTTGGCTGAGATGTTTGGTTACGCCACGGTCCTAAGGTCCCTTACCCAGGGCAAGGCTGAGTTTACAATGGAGTTTGCCAAGTACTCCAAGGCCCCGGAGTCGGTGGTGGAAGAACTTAAAAAGGCCAAAAGCAAGTCCCAGGAAGGGAGGAAATAGGTATGAAGAATTTTATGAAAGTAAGCCCATTGCGGCTTCTGGATATGTCGGCTGAGAAGGAACTGGGCCACGGAAACCTAGGCGTGCTGATATCAAGGGCAGGGGTAGGAAAGACGGCCTGTTTGGTACATATCGCCTTTGATAGGATCTTTAGTGGGGAGGCCCTTGTTCATGTATCCGTGGAAGAAACACCGGACAAGGTGGCGTCCTATTACAATGTTATCTTCTTTGACCTGATAAAGGCCTTGGAGCTGGATAGAGAAGATGAGCTGCGATTAATGATTGAACGAAACCGGATGATCCTCTCTTACATGAAGGGAAGTTTCAGTGTTGACAGATTGCGCCAGAGCCTGGTCAACCTGAAACAGAATCTCTCTTTTGTCCCTCAAACCCTCATCATAGATGGACTGGACTTTGAGGGAGCGCCCCGACAATTGTTCGAACAACTAAAAGAGCTTTCCGCTGAGTTCGGGACCGAGACATGGCTTTCTGCCCTTTCCCACAGGCACAAAACCGAGGTCAATGATAGGGGAATACCTTATCCGTGTCACCAGATTGATGACCTTTTCGATGTAATAGTCCATCTGGCACCCAGCACTGATGGAATCTACTTAAGACTCCTCAAAGATCGTGATCACCCCATATCGGCAGGCGCGCAAGTTAGGCTTGATCCCAATACGTTTTTGGTTATGGCCGAATGAGATGAAGAAGAGGAAAGAGATATGCATTACAATGTCATAATTGTTGGAGCTGGTCCTGCGGGCATATTTGCCGCCTTGACTCTTGTGGAAAATGGCATGGATGGGATCGTCATCCTAGAAAAGGGAAAGGATATAATGCAGAGAGACAGGGGAAGGTCGTCGGATGTACTTTGCGGTTGGGGTGGCGCAGGGGCATACAGCGACGGCAAGCTCACCCTTTCGCCTGAAGTGGGGGGTAACCTTGGGGAGTACATCGGTACTGATGAACTTTCAAGGCTGCTTGCAGAGGCTGATGAGATTTACGTGAAACATGGGGCCCCAGGGACCCTCTATGGTGATATTTCACCGAAGGTGGAGGACCTGGCAGATAAGGCTCGAATGGCGGATCTTCAATTGATTCCAATGCGTATTAGACACATTGGCACTGAGAACTGTGCTGCGGTACTAAAGGGGCTGAAGGAGTCTCTCGAGGGACCTGTCCAGGTAAGAACAGACTGTGAGGTCACCGGGCTTATCGTAGAAAATGATACCATAAGGGGGGTGAAGCTGGCCAACGGAGAGGTCGTTGAAGGCAAATATGTGATAGTCGCCCCGGGCCGCTCTGGTGCGCCTTGGATGAAGTCACAGGCTGATCTGCTCGGACTCAGAACCAGTGCAAGTCCTGTTGATATTGGTGTGAGGGTGGAGTTGCCTGCTGTGGTGCTAAAGGAGATAACGGACATAACATACGAATCCAAGCTGATCTATTATTCAAAGTCCTTTGACGACAAAGTTCGTACCTTTTGTATGAATCCATTTGGAGAAGTTGTCCTTGAGAAAAGTGATGACATGATAACCGTCAACGGCCATAGTTATGCTGGACGAAAAACAGAAAATACCAACTTTGCCATACTTGTGAGCAGTGCGTTCACAGAGCCCTTTGACGACCCCATTGCCTATGGTCGTTACATTGCGCGTCTTGCAAATCTCCTGGGCAAAGGTGTCATAGTTCAGCGCCTCGGAGATTTGCTCTCTGGTCGTAGGAGTACACCAGAGCGGATCTCCAAGTGTCTCACCCGTCCCACCCTAAAAGATGCCGCTCCAGGTGATTTGAGCTTTGTTTTTCCATACAGGCTCCTGACGGGTATCACAGAAATGTTGAAAGCGCTGGATAAACTGGCACCAGGGGTATACTCCAGACATACATTGCTCTATGGGGTAGAGGTGAAGTTTTATTCAAACACCATTGCTGTCTCAAACGAGCTGGAGACAAGCGTAAAGAATCTGTTTGTAATAGGGGATGGGGCAGGTATTACCCGGGGCCTGCTGCAGGCCTCTGCCAGCGGAATATGGGCAGCCCGGGCTATCTCTGCACGGGCAGGCTTGGGCACT
>DQZA01000063.1 GCA_011042035.1 Desulfobacteraceae bacterium | reverse complement strand
TTGGAAGCCGCAGGACCATGGTGGTTCTGGGTTATAGCAGCTCTTTATAAGTGGTGGAAAGGTGGAGACGCAGAAAGGAATGGAGATGGCACAGGCAAAAAGAAATCAAGTCGTTCATTGATGAAATTTGCATTAATCTGGTTTGTAGTGGTTTTGGGCATTTTTTCTATGGCCAGTTCGCGACATGGAAGGTATCTCCTGCCAGCGTTTCCGGCCCTTGCAATCATTATGTCCTTCTTTGTGGAAAAGATTCTTGCATATACCGCAGGAGGCACCGGGACAAGGGTATTGGAAAAGGTTATTACAGGATTTTTTTTCGCATTCTTGGTAGGAATCTCTATTTTGTATTTCGTGGCGGATTTTCCTGGAAAAGTGAGTGCGATGTGGGCCTTAGTTTGGATAGTAATTCTGGTTTTGCTGTGGTTGCTAAAAGAAAGGGTGATTATTCCTCACGGAGTCTTTACCAAGCAAGTTGTATGCTCATGGGCAATTTTATCAGGGATAACACTCCTAGTTTTTCCTATTATCTCCCATAGGGAATCAGGGAGGAGCTTTGTGGAAAATGTTGAGGCCAAGATTCCTGAAAACATACCAATAATATTGTTTAAAATAAAACAAGATGGTGATGGTATAAAATATGCTTTGCACTCTAATCGCCCATCATCTGCTCTGAAATTTATTTTCAGAACAAAAGAGCTTGCTTTTTGCTCACGACCTTGCCTATTGGTGGCATACAAGAAGGATGTGGAACAGTTGCTCGCGGTGGGCAACAGTAAAAAGGTGAAGCTGCTGGGAGAGGGTCTCATCCATCATAAACCAGTTGTGGCATATCTTTTGGGGGAGGGCAGTGTATAATGAATAGATATTTACCATTGATCTTGGCAGGCGTGTTTCTCAACGCAGCGGCGCAGGTTTGCCTCAAGCAGGGAATGAGGGCGATAGGCCACTTTGACTTTGTATTTGGAAGCATTCTACCAACCGGAATACGAGTGATAGGCAATGTTTATGTATTGCTTGGCATGGTCTGCTACGCTGTGAGTATAGTGGTGTGGCTTATGGTTCTTTCGAGGGTGGACGTGAGCTATGCATACCCGTTGCTGAGTGTGGGATATATCGTCACGGCCTTTGCAGGCAAGGCCTTTTTTGGGGAAGCCTTGAGTTCTGTAAGATGGGCGGGAATCCTTGTAATTTGTTTTGGTGTTTACCTCATCACGAGGAGTGCATAATGACTAAGTCAGACCCAGTAAGAACTAGCTTTCTGCCCTTTTCCCGGCCCACCATAGGGGATAAAGAGATAGAAGAAGTATGCGATAGTCTTCGTTCAGGTTGGCTTACAAGTGGGCCAAAGGTCGCTAACTTTGAAAAAATGTTTTCCGATTGGAGCGGAGGCCAGGAGCCTGTAGCTGTAAATTCTGCTACGGCCGGACTACACATTGCTGTGGCGACTCTGGACCTGAAACAAGGTGACGAGGTTATAACCACGCCTATTACGTGGCCTTCCACGGTAAACAACATAGTTATATGTGGTGGAATCCCGGTTTTTGCAGACGTACAAAGGGAAACATTACAGATAGATCCAAGCGAGGTCGAAAAAAGGATCTCTCCAAAAACGCGAGCTATAATACCCGTTCATTTTGCGGGAGCCCCCTGCGATTTGAAACCTTTGAAAGAACTGTGTGAGAAGTATGGAATCACCCTAATTGAGGATGCTGCTCACGCCTTGGGGACTAAATATAGAGGCGAATTGATAGGGTCGAACAGTGAGGTGGCGGTATTCAGCTTTCATCCCATCAAGAATATTACTACCGGGGAAGGGGGGATGGTCCTGTGTTCAGACAAGGAGAGGGCTGCAAGGATGAGGAGGCTGCGATTCCACGGGGTATCAAGAGATGCCTGGAAGCGATACAGCAGGGGAGGGGTCCCACAGTATGAGGTTGAAGAGCCTGGCTTCAAGTATAATATGCTGGATATTCAAGCAGCCATAGGCATCCACCAGTTTGAGAGACTTCAAGTGTTCAATTCCAGGAGAAAACAGCTTGCTGAAAACTACAGAATCCTCTTAGAAGGGATTCCGGAAATAGTGCCCTTGGCTGATGTCCCGTATCCCCACGAACACGCGTGGCATTTGTTTGTCGTTAGATTAGAGACTGAGGCCCTGACAATTGATAGGGATCAATTTTTGGCAGAGCTACAGGCAGAAAATATTGGGACCGGCCTTCATTTTCCCGCGATTCATTTGCAAAAGTTCTACTGCAAGACGTACGGATACCGGATAGGAGATTTTCCAGAGGCCGAATGGAACAGTGAGAGGATTTTCTCCTTACCCCTTTATCCTCTATTGAAGGAACAGGATCAGGATGATGTGGTTAGGGCACTTAAGAGGTTGGTAAAAAGATTCAAGAGATAAACGGAGTTAACAGATGAATGGTGTGGGACAGGTGAAGCTATCCATTGTTGTGCCTATGTACAATGAAGAGGAGAATGTATCGGTCCTCTCTGAACGACTATTCAAGACTCTGGAGACTGTACAGGAGCCGTGGGAGGTTATTTTTGTAAACGATGGATCTATTGACAGAACCCTTGAGCTTTTGTTGGAGGAGCAGAGGCGAAGGAAAGGGTTATGTATAGTCAATCTGGCGAGGAACTTCGGACAACATGCAGCCGTTATGGCAGGTTTTGCTCAGGCAAGAGGAGACTGGATCATAACACTTGATGCAGATTTGCAGAATCCACCAGAAGAAATCCCAAGGATTGTCGAGCAATTCAGAAAGGGGCATGACCTGGTTGGCTCCATCCGCATGGGAAGACAAGACACGCTTTTTAGAAAGCTGGCTTCAAGGATTACGACCTGGCTGGTGAGTAGGATATCGGGAATTTCATTGCAGGATTTCGGGTGCATGTTAAGGGGCTATAGTAGACCAATTGTGCAGGGAATTCTTCAGAACCCTGAATATCGCACTTTTATCCCTGCTCTTGCCACCTTTTTTGCCAAGAATCCTATTGAGATACCAGTAAGGCATGAGGAAAGAGCCGCTGGCGATTCCAAATACTCTTTACTAAGGCTTTTCAGTCTTCAACTGGACCTTATGACCGGTTTTTCCCTTTGGCCCTTGAGAACCCTTTTCTTTGCTGGTATCGGGGTTTCGTTACTAGGCCTATTTTTGGGCGGCCTCATATTGGTCCTGCGTATGTATTATGGGCCGGAATGGGCGGCACAGGGTGTGTTCACTCTTTTTGCACTATTGTTTTTCTTCGTGGGCGCGCAGTTTTTGGGTTTAGGTCTTGTGGGAGAATATGTTGGGAGGGTCTTTCAGGCGGTCAGGAAAAGGCCGCCTTATGTGCTTGGTGAAATCTATCCGGAAAAACAGAATCATGGAGTGTAGAACAGAATAATTTAGGGGGCTGAGTGAAGAATATGAAAGCTGTCGTGTTGGCGTACCATAACATTGGATGTGTCGGGATCAGAGCGCTTCTTGCTAACGGGTTTCACGTAGAGGCTGTTTTCACGCACAAGGATGCTCCGGGGGAAAACATATGGTTCGAATCTGTGGCAGAACTTGCTGCCAGCAATGGAATACCGGTGTTTGCCCCTGAGGACATAAATCATCCTATTTGGATTGAACGGATTAGGTCCCTTAAGCCCGATATCCTATTCTCATTTTACTACAGAAACATGGTAACAAAGGAGATTCTGGATATTCCCCCCAAGGGCTGCCTGAATCTCCATGGGTCCTTGCTACCTAGGTACAGGGGCCGTTGCCCAATAAATTGGGTGCTTATTAATGGGGAGAAAGAAACTGGGGTTACACTCCACTATATGACACCGAGGCCTGACGATGGAGACATTGTGGCACAAAAGGCATTTGCCATTTCCTATGATGACACTGCCAGGACACTGCATGAAAAGGCAGCAAAGGCCACGGAGGCCTTGCTGGAAGAAATCTTGCCATTGCTGAAAGAAGACAAAGCGCCCAGGGTCCCCCAAGATCACTCAAAGGCAACCTATTTTGGAGGAAGAAGACCTGAACACGGTGAAATTGATTGGTATAAGTCTGCTGAAAGCGTAAGAAACCTAGTGAGGGCCGTAACGCACCCTTATCCAGGGGCATTCAGTTTTATGAGGGAAAGAAAATGTCACTTTTGGAAGGTCTCCATCGCCCGTGTAGAAAACCAGGAAGCCCAGCCTGGAACCGTCATATCGACTGATCCCCTCACCATCTCTTGTGGGGAAGATGCCATTACGGTGGACTTTGGCCAGGCAGAAGGGGGGGTTTTTGTTACAGGAGCCCAACTGGCTGAGGAACTAGGTCTTGTTAAAGGAATGAAGTTCGGGCCTTCTGTCAGAAAGAAACTGAAGTTAAAGGAGAAGAAGCGCATCCTAATTTTGGGTGTTGACGGGTTTATCGGTAATGCACTGAGCGAGCGTATACTTTCAAGCGGAAGATACGAGGTTCACGGAATGGATTTACACTCCAAGTGCATAGGCCGGTTGCTGAATGAACCAGATTTCCACTTTAGTGAGGGAGATATTTCTATTCACAGGGAATGGATTGAGTACCATATAAGAAAATGTGACATAGTAATCCCCCTTGTGGCTATTGCAACACCAATAGAATACACACGTAATCCCCTGCGGGTGTTTGAATTGGATTTTGAGGAAAACCTCAGGGTGATCCGTTATTGCGTAAAATACAAGAAAAGGCTCCTTTTCCCGTCAACTTCAGAGGTTTACGGTATGTGTCCTGACGAGGCCTTTGATGAAGAGAAATCCCTGCTTGTCTTGGGCCCTATCAATAAACAACGCTGGATTTACTCGTGTTGCAAACAATTGCTAGATAGGGTTATTTGGGCTTACGGAAAACAGGAAGGACTTCAATTTACACTATTTAGACCCTTTAACTGGATAGGTCCCAGGTTAGATAGCTTAGAATCAGCTCGGATAGGCAGCTCCAGGGTCATCACTCAGTTAATTCTGAACCTGGTTGAGGGAACACCTATTCAGTTAGTGGACGGTGGGACCCAAAAGCGCTGCTTCACATATGTCTCTGATGGTGTTGAATGCCTGTTTAGGATCATCGAAAACAAGGATGGTGTATGTGACGAGAAAATTATCAATATTGGAAACCCATATAATGAAGCCAGTGTACGAGAATTGGCCTTCATGCTTGCTGAGAAATTCCAAAATCATCCTCTAAGAGACAATTTTCCACCCTTTGCTGGGATAAGAGAGGTGGAAAGCAAGGCATTCTATGGTGATGGTTACCAGGACATCAATCGCAGGCGGCCAAGTATTCGTGTAGCACAGCGGCTGCTCAATTGGGACCCTCAGGTACCATTGGATGAAGCCGTGGAAAAGACATTGGATTTTTTCCTTAGAGAGGCAATAAATGCAGGGGAGAGCATGATTTGGCCAGGACAATAAGGTTTTACCGGATGTGGGGAGCATGATGTCTATGCGATTTGACGGGACCATAATCGTACTATGAAATTGGGGCTAAGAATAGATGTTGATACCTATAGAGGTACAAAAATAGGTGTGCCTAGGCTGCTGGAGACGCTGAGGGATTTCAATGTAAAGGCATCTATTTTTTTTTCCGTAGGTCCTGACAATATGGGCCGGAATATCTGGCGGTTGCTCAAGCCGAAATTCATGATAAAGATGTTTAGGTCCAAGGCTCCCACCTTATATGGATGGGACATTGTTTTCCGGGGCACGATTTGGCAGGGGCCTATCATCGGGGAAAGACTGCCATGGGCCATTAAGATGGCCTCTGGTGAAGGCCACGAAGTGGGGCTTCATGCATGGGACCATTACAAATGGCAAACTGGCCTAGAGAAGATGAGTGCGGGAGAGATATTCAGTTCTTTTCAAAAAGGGCTTATGTTGATTGAGGATGTGAAGGGCTCGCCGGTTTGTTGTTCAGCAGTCCCTGCATGGAAATGCACAAGTGCAGTACTGATAGAAAAGGAAAAACTTCCATTTATCTATAATAGTGATTGCCGAGGACGTGCAGTATTCTACCCAGTGGTGGGCGGGAAAGTGGTGGGGCAGCCTCAGGTTCCAACAACAATGCCAACATATGATGAAGTGATTGGCCGCAACGGCATAACTAACCAGAATTATAATGATTACCTTTTGTCCTTAATAAGGCCCGACCAACTCAATGTCTTGACAATTCATGCCGAAGTTGAGGGTATCTCATGTAACAGCATGTTTGCCCATTTTCTCAAGGCCTTCACTGGTCGCGGTGGTGAAGTGGTGCCTCTGGGAAGCCTTGTTGAATCTGGGGTGCCAGTACAAAAGGCTAAGATTGTCAAGCAGGTTATACCTGGAAGAGAAGGATGGGTTTGTTGTCAGAGTAGTAGTGTATGAGATTTTTATGGAAAAAAATATGCCGTTGCGATGACCGTGCAAGGCTAAGTTTAAGCATGAATGAGTGGGAGAAAATTCTCTATTGTGCCTCTGCGCGTCCTGAACTAATTTTAAAGGCCCATGGAATGAAAAGGACATTGAAAACAAGAATTGATCCATGGGGCACGGTCTGCCTGAGGGAGTACAACTGGGATTTCAAAAGAAGAGTTGAAACCTTGGTACGTAAGTCAAGGGGGGAAAGGATTTGGGAGTACTCTCCTGTATTGCTGGCGAAAGGGATTGTCGTGCAAAGGCCCTTGTTATTTTTTGAAAAACGGTATGCAGGTGTGTTAGTGAAAACTTGGGTGGCTACCCGGTGGTTAGAAAATAAGGTAGACCTAGGCAGCCTTGCTATGGATACGAGATTCAGAAGCTCACGGGACTTTAGCTTATTGCTAAGCAAAGGGGCTGAGATGATCGCTAGGCTCCATGATGCAAATTTTCTACATGGGGACCTGAAGTGGTCCAATTTTCTGTTGGTTAAGGATCGTTCGGAAATGCTTTTAAGCGACCTTGACGGAATAAAGCGATCAAGTTCCAGAAGATTAAAGGCAAAAGATTTTGCTAGATTTGTCTTGTCTACTTTTCAGTATGATTTAAAGGAGGGGGTTGCAGAGGACCTTATCAACACTTACCTGGGGGCCAGTAAAGACGGTAGTGGCATTTTGAAAAGGTATGTTGAAAACTGGGTGTCAAGAAGAAAGGCGCATTATTTAAACAAGCCCCTTTTGACCGACCGATGAGAATGGCGATTTAATGGTTTTTCTCATAAGGTCAATGAAGAGCTTCACCAGAGGAAAGGACAGGTATTAGGGACTCAAATTAATGAGCAACCTACCAGAAAAATTTCCCCCGAACTTATTTTTTTTGAGGTCCTCATCTGGCAAAATTGGGAGTCTACAGACCTTCAACGTTAACGTGTTGTGCTTCTGGTTCGCGGCATAATTTTTTATACCTTGAATTAGCAGTTTCTTTTTTTCATCCAAAACAGGGTCAGTGCCTTGTCCGGATTTGGTAGAAGCCAGATCAAAGAGTTCTTTTGCCTTGTTCCTTATCTCCTTAATCTGTCTTGAACCAAATTCCTGCCACGGAATATCTACACAGGCTACCAAGGAAATATCATGGACTTTTAATGACCTAGCCGATGCAATATCTGCATTCATGGCCTCCTCAAATTCACCTGTGATAAGATCGAAAACCTCTTGATTGAGGGTTGCCACTATCTGAGATGCCTCGGGGACAGAGGGAAACAACGCCTTCCAGGCCCGCAATACTTCCCGAAGAGTAGATTTGTCCATAGGAATCTTAATGTCAATCGACTCGGCATCTGGGTCAAGAGATTCCAGCGTTCCCTCTTCTCCGAGGGCTTCTGCTAAAGGAGAACCTGACATCTCCAATGAGTCTAAGTCAATTTTTGCTTGATTTCGGCTTTCTTGGGTTTGCTGGTACAGATGCAAAAGGATCTGTAAATAGAGGCCCTCTGTGCCTTGAGTCACGGAGCCCTTACTGCTCATGAGCTTGATTGTTTCGCTTACCTCCCAGCGAGTCTCCTCTTTATCACCCAGTATTACTGCCCTTAAATAGGAAGACAACCCACCTTCTCTATATGAAAGGGCCAGGTTCTTATATTCCTTGAGCAGTGATCTCAACTCGGTGTCCCGCCCCAATGCCTCCTTCGGGCGATGGATCTGCAACAATGCAAGCCTGGATGCTTCCACCATAGCCGCAGTGGGTTCCATTACCCAGGGCATTGCTATGTGGACCACATCAAAGAGGGCGCACAGGTTCTTAAGATGCCCTTCCTGAATGCGCCCTTCTGGCAAAACAATTGCAGAGGACATTAGTCCTCCTGCAGTTCTTTGAGGTTGGCGTAATAATCGAGGGCTTCTGGGTTCCCCAAGGCATCTCTATTTAGCACGGGCCTATTGTGAATCACGTTTTTCACTGCCAATTCCACCTTTTTCATATTAAGCGTATAGGGGATGTCGGGCACTGCGATAATTTTTGCTGGCACGTGCCTTGGGGAAGCATTGGCCCTGATGGTGTCCCTGATCTTCTTCTTTATCTCATCATTCAATTCATGGCCTGGGGCCATTTTCACGAAAAGCACAACCCTTACATCGTTTTTCCACTCCTGACCCACCACGATACTATCCTCAATTTCTTCGAGCTGTTCAACCTGGCGGTATATCTCAGCGGTACCAATCCTCACGCCACCAGGGTTCAGGGTAGCATCAGAACGACCGTAAATAATAACCCCGCCCCTCTCGTTTATCAGTATGTAATCCCCGTGGCGCCAGACTCCCGGGTAAACATCGAAGTAGGCTGAGTGATATTTTTTGCCATCCGGGTCATTCCAGAAATATATGGGCATGGAGGGGAAGGGGGCAGAACACACCAGTTCCCCCTGCTTGTTTATCACCGGCTCACCGTTTTCATCATATGCCTCCACCTTCATGGCCAGTCCCCTGCACTGTAGTTCCCCCGCATAAACGGGTTTTAGTGGACAACCCAGCGCGAAGCAGCCATTGAGGTCTGTACCCCCTGAAATGGAGGATAGTTGAACATCCTCCTTAACTTCCCTGTAAATATATTCAAATCCTTCCACAGAAAGAGGTGAACCGGTTGACAGCACGGTTCGCAGCGGGGATAGATCATAGGTACTGCCAGGTTTTACGCCCTGGTTCATAAGTGCGCTGATGTAACCGGCGCTTGTACCAAAAATTGTGATCTTCTCGTCTTGTGCCAGTTTCCATAGGGCACCCGGATCAGGGTAAAAGGGATTGCCATCAAAAAGCACAAGGGTGGCGCCAACTGAAAGGGAGCTTGTAAGCCAATTCCACATCATCCAGCCACAGGTGGTAAAGTAAAAGATTTTGTCCTCCCGCTTCAGATCCGTGTGCAGCAATAGCTCTTTCATGTGATGGACAAGAATGCCGCCAGCGCTTTGAACCATGCACTTGGGAAGGCCGGTGGTTCCGGAAGAGTACATAATGTAAAGGGGGTGGTCAAAGGAAAGCTGTTCGAATTGGACTTCAAGGCCACTTTCCGAGGACTTGAAATCATTGTAGTGTACAGCATTCGGCACATTGGAGATGTCAGGTTCGGCAACTGTGTAAGGCACTACCACCACCTTTTGAGTGGTTGGGAGTTGTTTCAAAACCTCTGATATTCTGCCTAGCGAGTCAAATTTCCTCCCTTTGAAGGAATACCCGTTTGCAGTAAAAAGGACCTTGGGCTGAATCTGGCCAAAGCGATCCAGTACACCCTTTATTCCAAAATCCGGTGAGCAGGAGGACCAGATGGCACCAATACTGGTTGCCGCAAGCATGGCCACGATGGTCTCTGGCATGTTGGGCATAAAGCCCACAACCCTGTCGCCCTGGGTTACACCCATTTCCCTCAGAGACTTGGCTACCCGGGCCACTTCATCATAAAGTTGCTTGTACGTCATTTTCCGTGGGGTATCCATAGCTTCGCCCTTGAAAATTAGGGCAACCTGATCATCCCTGTAACGCAAAAGATTTTCGGCAAAATTCAACTCAGAACCGATAAACCATTTTGCGCCTGGCATCTTGGTGAGATCATCAATAACCTGTTCATATGGACGGCTATGGATTATACCTGCAAAGTCCCAAAAGGAGGCCCAGAAATCTGGGATGTTGTCGATGGACCATTGGTATAGTTCTTCATATTCCTTAAACTCCTTGTTGTACTTCTCGTTTATATTCGTCAGGAACTTGTACATGGTAGAGCTTTTCAT
>DQZA01000023.1 GCA_011042035.1 Desulfobacteraceae bacterium | reverse complement strand
CAGGCAACAGAGCCACTGGATCAGAAATACCAGGCCCCGATCGTCTCGAGAATCAAGGTAATGTCCGAACTGGACATTTCAGAGAAAAGAATACCCCAGGACGGGCGGTTCAAACTAAAGGTCAGTGACCGTTACATCGACTTCAGGGTTTCCATCCTACCTACTATTTTTGGCGAGGATGTGGTTATAAGGATCCTGGACCGGGAGAATCTGGTGGCAGAGGTGGGTGACTTCCGCCTGGACAGCATGGGGCTGCCGCCCAATGAGCTGGCGCGTCTTCGCAGGATGACACATGCCCCGTACGGAATGTTTTTGATGACAGGACCCACGGGAAGCGGCAAGACAACAACATTGTATAGGGCCCTTTCCGAAATTAATACAAAGGAAGAAAAGGTCATCACCATCGAGGACCCTGTGGAATATCAATTAAAGGGAATTGTGCAGATACCTGTGAATGAGAAGAAAGGGCTCACCTTCGCCAGGGGACTGCGCTCCATACTGAGGCACGACCCAGATAAAATTTTAGTTGGAGAGATTAGGGACCCTGAGACAGCCCAGATAGCCCTTCAATCCGCACTTACCGGGCATCTAGTTTTCACCACGGTGCATGCTAATAGTTCCTTTGAAGTAATCAACCGGTTCGTCCATATGGGAATTGAGCCATATAACCTGATGGCAGCTCTTAATTGTATCGTGGCCCAAAGGTTGATCCGTACCCTATGTGAGTGCAAGGAACCAACCAAGCTATCGGAGGATCAATTGAGGGAATCAGGACTGAATCCGAGTCGTTTTGCTAATCACGTGTTTTACGAGGCCAAAGGGTGCGAGCTATGTAAGGGTACTGGGTATAGAGGTAGAAAGGCAATCGTGGAACTAATTGAGGTCAATGACGACATCAGGGAAGGATTTATACGACGGATGCCAGTATCAGAACTGAAAAAGCTGGCGGCCCGCCAGGGCACGACATTTCTGCGTCGAGCTGCAGTGGAAGAGGTTTTAAATGGAGTGACTAGCTTGAGGGAGGCCAATAGGGTCACCTTCATTGAGCCATTGGATTGATTGGGGGTCAGGCTAGGGTTTGTTAAAAGGGAATATAATATTGAAGGTGCTAAGCAGATTTCAAAGAATTTTAACAGGCATGGAAATCACGGCTAAGAGTGTAAAGCTCGTTCGCGTACTGCGTGAAAAAAGGGGTTGGAAGCTTTTGAGCTGTATATCAGTGCCTTTCCCCGAGGAGACCCTCAAGTTGTCTTACAAAAATCAGAATGTAAATGATCCGCAGGCCTTTACACGGGTCATAAGAGAGGTAGTCAGAAGAGCGCAGATAAAGGGAGACCGGATCGGTCTTTCCATTCCTAGCGAGGTGGTAAAGGTGGGTATTCAGGACTACGCGGAACTCCCCAGGTCACGCGAGGATACCGAGCGCATGATTGCTTGGTGGTCGCGAAAATCATTACCCTTTCCAGTGGAAGGATCGCGAATTTCGTACCATTTGTTGGGAGAGAGCTCCAGAGGGGAAAAACGGCTGCTTGTGGCCATTGGGTACAGAGAAGTGATCCGGGAATACGAGATGGATTTGCGGGAGGTGAAGATTCACCCGGAGGTGATAAGGCCATCTTGCCTTAATCAATTCAATTTCTATCAGGAGAAAATACCTTCTTCCGGGGTAATAGGGTTTCTTGGACTGCTAGAAAATTTTTTCAGCCTGTTTGTCTTTGACGAAGGAAACTTGGTTTTTTACCACGGCGTGAGGCGTGGTTTTTCAGATATCCATTTCTTTCAGGACGTGGAAATGACCATGGAGCTTTTCCACAATGAAAACTCTGATAAGGGGCTAGAAAAACTGTTCTTTGTAACACAGGCAGGATTTGGCAGGGATCTGAAAAAGGGGCTCGAGAGCCTGGGAGACATGGAGGTTGTGGAATTGGATACGGCTGATTTAATCAATGCCAATGAGATTCAGAGAATTGGCGAGGGCGGCTTGAATTTGGCCCGTTATGGCTCTGCCATAGGGGCGGCACAGAGTCTAGTGGAAGGGTGAAGAGGGAATTTCTTGGCATTAACAAGACTAAAGATAAACCTTGCGACCTTTTCTTATAAAAACAAGGGGCTTGAGTGGGGCCTCATTGTTCTAGTGTGTGCTATCATATTGGCTATGTCTGCATATCTGATTCACTCGGCTGTGGTGCGTCAGGAGGAAATCCTTTCCTATTCTAACAAGATCGCAAAGCTGGAGTGGGCCTTGGGCAAAGAGGAGCGTGGAGGCAGGCCAGCAAAAATCAATCTGGATAGCCAGGATCTGAAGCAACTGGAATCTGATATGTCATTTGTCGAAGGTCTTATCATCAGAGATATATTTCCCTGGGATATGGTTTTGGCCGCAGTGGAGCGCAATATGCCCAAGAATGTCTATTTGGAAAGGTTGGAAACCGACAGCAGCACCAAGAAACTCAATGTTCGTGGAACTGCAGGATCTATGGCAACCATTTCGGTATTTCTAAAAAACCTTGATCTGAATGAGATATTCCGTACTAGCCAGCTTGTCAGGTTTAGCGTGGAAGAAGGAGAGGATCCAGGTAGTGGGCCTTCCCGGTTAATTCATTTTGATATTGAATGCACTCTGGACGGTAAAGTCATAATGGAAAAGCTGAGATCATGGGCGCAGGGCTCAATGGGCTCTTCTAAAAAGGCCTTGGGGAAGAGCAAATAGGTATGGCAGGTAAAGCGTTAATCAAGGCAATTTTTTCCAACTGGTTGGTGATTGGCACCTGCGCTGTTCTATTGTTGCTAAACATCCTCTTTTACTATTTTTTTATTAGGCACCAGGAGGAAAATATCGCCAGGCTTGAAAGACAATATTCCCTTGTACGCAAAGGAAAAGTGACAAAGGGTGGAAGGCGGTTAGATACGCTTATATCTAGAAAGAAGGAAATGGACACTTTTATGGCTGCATTACCCCAGGAAAGTGCCTTTCCCGAACTGGTTCACCAGGTCTATAGCATGATTCAAAGAAACGGGTTGATCTCAGGCAGGATGGCTTTCAAGCCCGAAAAGGTGGGGCACTTTTCCCTGATAAGGTATGCCACTTCATTCAAGGTAACAGGAAGATACGAACAGATTAAGCATTTTTTGGCAGATCTACTAGACTCAAGAAGTCTGTTTTGTATTGATGGTTTTATCTTGGAGAAGAATGGCAAGGAGAAAAAGGTTTCAATGACCTTGGAACTTTCACTTTATTTGAAGTAGTTGGGCGGCTGGCGTGGAGAGAAAAAAAATTATATTATTCCTTCTGCTGACACTATTAGCTGGATCAATAATCTATAGGGTCCAGCACCCGTTTGAACAGAAGAGGGTATCGCGGCTGAACTATGGCAATAGCAAAGCAAGTCCTCTGGCTCGAGCCGACCAAACACCGAGAGGAAAAGACGGGCGCCGGGTGTCTGGAGGTGCCTCCCTGTCTGACATAAAGCTTTTCTTGGACCCGGTCAAGCATTCCGGGGTGGTGATACGGGATCCTTTTTTTGAGAAGGAGATCCAAGTCAAACATGCCGCCCCGAGTCCGGTGCCTACCCCCACCAGTTCGACCCAACGGCCCAAGCCTGTTGAGGACCCTGTGCAAAAGGTCAAGAGAGAACTTAGTCAGTTTAGGGTATTTGGTTCCTTTGAGAGCAATGGGGAGACAGTGCTGTTTATGGAGCGGGGCCGAGACATTTTGGTGGTCAGAAAAGGAGATTGGATTGATGGCAGATTTCAATTAAAGGATATCTCTTCGCATTCTATAAGCATATGGGCGAGTGAGATTGGCGAGGATGTGCATATTGCCTTAGACGAGTAAAGAAATGCTGCGCTAGAGGTGGTGCACTAAAGGGCTGTATGAGTACTGGTAAACTAATGGAGATCTCCAATGCAAGAGCCTAGACGACATGATAGTAGGCGATGGTGCGGAATTTACCTAATGATTATGTCATGCCTGTTATGCCTGGGTTGTGCCACCGCTGGGAAATCGTATATGGACAAGGGTGCTGGTCTTACCTCCGCTGGGCAGTGGGACAGGGCCGTTAAGGTTTATCGTGAGGCCATTGAAAAACACCCGGGTGATCCCGAGCTGAAGCTGCTCCTTACAAAGGCTAAATGGAATGCCTCAGTGGATCATATGGAGAAAGGCGAGAGGCTTTTGGGCAAGGGGCACTTTGACGAGGCAATATCCGAGTTTCAGATGGCCTTGGCCTTTTACCCGGGAAACCGCAAGGCAGCCAGGCTTATAAGAAAGGCCAGGAACATCCAGGAATCATTATATCAGGCAAGAAAGGGGAAGACCTTTTTTAGTTCTGGTAAATATGCCCAGGCCCGCGAGGCCCTCGAGAAGGCACTGGAACTCGATCCAAGTAACGCAGATGCCAAGAAGATCTTAGAAGAAATCAAAAAAAAGGCCCGCAAGGCTCCGAAGTATTTTCTAAGGGTAAAAACCAAGGACCCAATCTCTCTGAAATTCAAGGGAACTCCCGTAGCCAACGTCTTTGAGGTACTGAGTCGACTGACAGGCATAAATTTCATTTTTGACAAGGATGTTCAGGCCACCAGGGTGACCTTGTTTATGACAGATGTCACGTTTGATCATTTTCTTGATGTGCTCCTCAAGACGAGCGGTCTAGCCGCAAAGGTGGTGGATCCCACTACAGTGGTTGTTTATCCCAATGTGGTGGCCAAGGTGAAGGAATACCAAGATCTCCAGATAAGAACCTTTTACCTCAATCATCTCAGTGTGAAAAGGGCTGTGGCACTTTTGGCCAAGATTATCAAGACACCAGATGTGATGGGGAACGAGAAAATGAATTCGGTGGTCATCAGAGGCTCCAGGAAACAGATAGAAATAGCAGCCAAGCTTCTTGAAGCCAATGATCGGCCGCCTGCAGAGATACTTCTCAATGTGGAGGTGTTGGAGGTAAGTAGAAGCAAAGAGAAGCAACTCGGGCTTGAATTCAATCCTTCGTCCATCACCTTTGGGATCGGAGAGGCTGCTAAGGCCGTAAGCTCGGAGTCAACCTTTGCTGATATGGCTTCTGTGTATGCACTGGATAGGCTTACAAACAAGGAGGTGCTTCTTTCACTGCCAACCGCAACGCTCAATCTTCTCAAGCAAGACACGGACACCAAAACCCTTGCAAATCCGCAGATTCGGGTCAAGAGCGGGGAGAAGGCAAAGATCCATATCGGAGAAAGGGTGCCCTTGAGGGTGAACAGAAGGATAGATACCACAGGAGTTGTGACAAATGACTATCAATACCAAGACATTGGCATAAAGGTAAGTGCAGAGCCTCAGGTGAACGTACAGGATGAAGTCACGCTGAAATTGAGCGTAGAGGTAAGCGCACTTGGGCCCAATCTGGGCACTGTGGATGAACCCCAGTTTTCCATTAAGACTCGGATGGCAAACAGCACCCTGGGGGTAAGGGACGGAGAGCCCGTGGTGATAGGTGGTCTTATTAGTGATGAGGAGAGAAGAACTATTAGGAAGGTACCTTTTTTGGGCGATATCCCTGTCTTGGGACACCTTTTTACGAATCTGGATACCAGGAAGGTAAAGACAGATATCATTATGACCATTACCCCAATGGTACTGAGGGGACAAAAGATTCCCAGCAAAGATGTGAGAGAGATCTGGTCCGGCCAAGGGAGACAATTCTCCACTAGGGAGCCCTATGAGAGTGTTGCAGAGAGGAAAATGGAATACCTAGCCGAAGAAAAGGTTGCGCCTAAACGCGTAGTAGCGAAAAAGTCCAATGCATCGTCAGTAAAAGTTCCAACCAGGATTACCGAGGAACCCAAGCATCAAATGTTAAAAGGAGAGGGCCCTGGGCCCAAGGATGTTCCAGACGTCGGCAAGGGCGCAGAATCTAAGAAGATTAATTCAAAAGCTGGGCCCATGAGAGATAAACCAGCAGTGAAGTCTCAGGCAAACCTCAAGCAAGTGGATACCAGTAGTAATGCTAAGATAAAGGATGCTTGGCCCAAGATGTTGGGATATAGCATACACGTGGGTTCTTACCTGGCAGAAAGCCGAGCGAAAAAGCGATTGAATGAGCTGAAGAGAGATAACTACGACGTGTTCATGATCCCGGCTCATGTGCCAGGGAAAGGATTTTATTACAGGCTTTTTGTGGGGAAGTTCAGGGATAAGGATTCGGCAAAGATGGTTTGCGATATCTTGAGGGCCAAAAAGCAATTTGCCAAGGACATTCACGTGGTGAAGCGTAGTTGGGCATTTGGAGGATAAGGCATGGCTTGCCGTAGGTTGGGCAGAGAAGGGGTGACCTTCATCGAACTCATGGTGACCATGGTCATCCTTTCCATCCTGGCCATGGGCATCCTACCGCTGTCGCAGGTAACCCAGAAAAGGATAAAGGAACTGGAGCTGAGGAGAAACCTGAGGATCATACGAAAGGCTCTCGACGAGTACAAGAAGCTGGCGGACGAGGGAAAGATTGAAACTGAACCCTTTTCAAGCGGCTACCCGAAGACCCTGGAGGTTTTGGTAGAGGGTGTGGACCTAAAGGGTCCGGTTCAGTTCAAGAAAAAGTTTCTCCGCAGGATCCCGAAGGATCCAATGACTGAGGACGGGGAGTGGGGCCTTAGGTCATATTTTGATGATCCGGATAGTGAGACATGGGGTGGGCAGGATGTGTACGATGTCTATTCCAAGAGCGACAAGCAAGCCCTGGATGGGAGCTATTACAGGGATTGGTGAGGTTATGGTCTAAGGTATAGGGTATATGGGAAATAAGAGCTAAGGACAAAGGCTGAAGGCCGAAGAAAACATGGCTTAAGGATAGAGGGGCAGAGGATTTGGGACGTAATAATAGGGAACAATTGTTTAGACGAGCGAAAGAGGCGTGTTGAATCTGATATGATTCGCCTGAGCGCAAGAGCTGGTTACACGTTGATCGAACTGATGATCGTTTTGACCATCATAGGCATCCTTGTATCCATTGCCCAACCCAATTTTCAAAAGGCTGTTATCCGAGCCAGGGAAGCCTCTCTCAGAAGGACACTGTTCGTGCTGAGGGATGTAATAGATCAGTACTACGCTGACCATGGAAAGTATCCTGATAGCCTACAAAACCTTGTTGAGGAACACTATATTCGCGCTGTGCCCAAGGACCCATTCACCAATTCCAACACAACATGGGTGATAGTGCCACCCGAGGGCGAGGAGGGGCAGGTATATGATGTCCATAGCGGCAGCGACTTGGTGGGGCTCGATGGAGTGCCGTACAATGAGTGGTAGGGCTGCACGTGCATTGGTGAGGGGCGACTGCCTGGCAGCGTGTTCTCACGCGAATCTATCAGTTCATCCGGAGTCTGGTTTCACCTATGTGGGCGCCCTAATATTGGTTGTGGTAACAGGCATTGCCCTTACGGCAGCCAGCACATACTGGAGCACCAAGGTGCGCCGCGAAAAGGAGGCAGAGCTTCTATTCAGGGGTGACCAGATTTGCAGTGCCATTGAATCTTATTATGAAAAGGCTCCCCCGGGCTGGGCCAAGTCTTATCCAAGTCGGCTCGAAGATCTCTTGAAGGATCCGCGATACATGAAGGTGATGCGTCATTTGAGACGTGTTTACAAAGACCCAATGACCGAAGACGGACAGTGGGGTCTGGTGATGGATGGCAAGGGTGGGATTAAGGGGGTTTTTAGCAGAGGTAAAAATGAGCCAATCAAAATCGGGGATTTCCCCGAAGGCTACGAGAACTTTGAAAAGGCGAAGACGTACCAAGACTGGAAATTTGTCTATGAACCTGCGGCGAAGGCGCCCGCAAAGAAAAAAATAAAAGAGAGGTGAAAATGAGAAAGAACTTATTTTTCCTGGTGATACCACTGATGGTGTTGCTGGGTGTTTGCGCGATGGCTGGGGACCCCCTTGAGGAGCTGATGGAAAGTTTCGACAAGGATTACAATGCTATCAAGCCGCCGTCGGAGTATAGCTCGGTAAAATCTGACTACAAGCTGGGTCAGGCTGCCCTGGGGGCCATGTATACTACCAAGACAATCGGATTGCTCTATCGCCAGAATCAGCAGCTTTTGGAAAAGTATGATGAAATGCTACAAAAGTATGACAAGGTCATAGAGCAGAACAGAAAGATCATCAGGCTGCTATCTAGCATCGCAAAGAACCAGGGCAAGAAGGAAAACCAGGAGGCTGAGACACGCGATTGAAGTCACTAGTTTACAGGGTAAGGCTTGCCGCCGCTTTGGTGATAGCCACTGCTGTTATTGTGCTATCGGGCTTGGCTGTCTCCCACGCTGAGATCTATGGTTATCAGGATAAAGAGGGCCGCTGGCATTTCCCCGATATTAAGGCCCAGGGCGAGATTACCCGCAAGATGGATCGGGTCAGGGTAGATAAAGACTACTATCTTGCCTCGTACATGCCCCTGATTCATTCCGCATCTACAAAGTACGGGGTGGATGAGGCACTGATAAAGGCTATTGTTATGGCCGAGTCTCGCTATGACCGGACTGCCATATCAAGGAAGGGTGCAGTCGGTCTGATGCAACTCATGCCCGAGACAGCCGGCCGGTTTAATGTGAGTAACCCCTTTTCGCCAAAAGACAATATTGAGGGCGGAGTTCATTACTTGAAGACCCTGCTCACAAGATTCCACAATGACATTGTACTTGCCGTAGCCGCGTACAATGCGGGCCCCGGGAGGGTGGAGGCCTGCGGTGGCATCCCGCCTATACCCGAGACGAAGCAGTTCGTCAGAAGGGTCCTTTATTATTACTACCAATTCAAGTACGCACAGAACTAATGAAGGTGTTATTTCATTGCCCTTCACCAAACAGGCATTGCTAAAGCGGCGCACTCTGGTAGACGTAGACTGTATTTCTGAGCGTATACAAAATGGAAAATAAGAGGATGCAAGAACTAGACACTGCAACAGGCCATCAATGCCCGTTTGAATGTCCACATTTTGCCTTGATTTTGAGGGCTTATGTTGGTCTAATCGTCTTGTGAGTATCCGGCAAGGAGTACCTTTATGGATGATACTTGTTAAGAGGAGGTGGGGTGTATGAATATAGGATGGATTGGGACCGGTGTGATGGGAGCAGCAATGGCAGCTCATGTCCAAAAGGCAGGTCACGAACTTTTTGTTTACAATCGCACCAAGGAAAAGGCGGAGGCCTTGGTCAAGGGTGGGGCTCATTGGTGTGAGTCACCAGCCGAAGTAGGAAAAAATGCAGATGTGGTTTTCAGTATCGTTGGGTTTCCTACAGATGTGGAAGGGGTGTACCTGGGCACCAGTGGGGTGCTATCCGCAAGGGGCCAATGCAAGATTATTGTAGACATGACAACGAGCACCCCGACGCTGGCAAAAAAAATAGCAAGGGCGGCGGAGGAAAAGGGAGTAAAGAGTCTTGATGCCCCGGTTACAGGCGGAGACATTGGGGCGAGGAAAGGGACACTGGCTGTAATGGTAGGGGGTGATAAAGAGGCATATGAGAAGGCGTTGCCCATAATGGAACTTTTTTCAAGCAAGGTAACATACTTTGGGGGCCCGGGCGCTGGTCAGCATGCAAAGGCGTGCAACCAGATATCGGTGGCAGGAACCATGATAGGAATGGTAGAGGCGATGTTGTATGCCTATAAACAAGGCCTGGATCCGGAAGCTGTCATTGATGTGGTGGGTAGCGGAGCTGGGGGCTCATGGTCCATGAATAATCTTGCCCCGAGAATAGTAAAGGGTGATTACAAGAGTGGGTTTTTCGTGGAACACTTCGTGAAAGACATGGGCATAGCGCTTCAGGAGGCAAATGCAGTGGGCCTTTCACTGCCTGGGCTATCGCTCATCCATCAGCTTTATGTGGCGGTCAAGGCCCAAGGGCATGGCCGTTCTGCAACCCAGTCCTTGTTCATCGCCCTTAAGTCTCTGAGTGAGAAAGAAGATACAAAATAAAGGGGGATGCACTGCCTCTGCCCTCAGTCCTTGGAGTTAGGTCAGGGCGGACATCACTATTTCGGCCACATCAAGAACCTGCAACTTGCCGTCAAGTTCTTCGGCATTAATTGCATCATCCAACATCTTGGCACACTGGGGGCAGGCCACAGCTACGGTATCGGCGCCGGTTTCAATGGCCTGCCTTACCCTGATCCTATTAGGAGCCTCATCTCCTCCGCCCAGAATAT
>DQZA01000034.1 GCA_011042035.1 Desulfobacteraceae bacterium | reverse complement strand
GTACGCCGCACAAGGAATCCCGCAGATTGACGCAGAGATTGTGCAAAAAGGCCATTTATGGATGGAAACTAGATAAGTATCATGAGGTAGGGCCCATAGCTCAGTTGGAAGAGCCACCGGCTCATAACCGGTAGGTCCCTGGTTCGAGGCCAGGTGGGCCCACCAATTTTTATGGTTGAAAGATCAAGTATGAACAGATTTTTAAGAAGGTCATTTTGAAGTGGGGGCGCACCTGTTCACTGGGTGCGCCCCTTAAGTTTTGCCATCAGAGTTACCCCGTTAGAAAAGCCCCGTGTAAAATTCTGACTGGTTTTACACGAGATTTTGCGTTTTGGCGGGGAGGAAGGGTATAAGCTTGTGGCCCTAAAATTGAAGGATCTCCTGGATATACTTGATGAATTGGCGCCTGTAGAACTGGCTGAGGCCTGGGATAATCCGGGGCTACAAGTCGGGTTCCTGGACCAGACAATCACTAAAATAGTGCTTTCCTTAGACCCCACAATCCAAGCAGTACAATATGCGCTGTCCCAAGAAGCACAGGTCCTGGTTACCCACCACCCGTTAATATTCAAGCCAATTTCGAGCATAAGAGACGGAGAATACCCTGGTGGTGTGGTTTATGAGGCCATAAGAGGGGGGCTTTCTATTGTGGCGATGCATACCAATTTAGATGCGGCCCATGAGGGGATTAATACTGTACTTGCTGGCCTACTGGGCCTTGAGAACATAGAACCATTGTATCAGAACAAGGTTGGAGAGCAGGGCGCATCACGGAGATCCGCGGAAATGTCTAATATTAAGACTGGCATTGGGAGGATAGGGAATCTCGTTTCTCCCATCTCCCTTCCTGCCTTTATCTCTACGGTAAAGAAGCTGCTCGGCCTGAGTGTGGTAAAGGTGGTGAGCAAGAGGAGTGTAACTGTCAGCCGGGTGGCTGTAGTAGGTGGTTCTGGTGGGTCGCTCATAAGGGAGGCATGGCAAAAGGGTGCGGACTTGCTGCTGACCGGTGACGTCACGTATCATCAGGCAAGGGAGGCTGAATTTCTTGGCCTTGCTGTGATTGATGGAGGACATTTTGCCACAGAAAGAGTGGCATTCAAGGCATTTGGTAAGCAATTACAGGCTCAGCTTCAGAATCGGGGTTGGAAGGTGAGCATCGTATTTAATGAAAGGGAGTCAGATCCGCTTGTTCCCCTGTGATAATGAACTCCCCCGCCGCAAGCAGCGGGGTATCGATCGGAAACCATCTTAACCGCCCCAAGGGGCGGGGAATTAATCCGCCTCTGGCGGATTAATCCGCCAGAGGCGGATTAAAGACTAATTATGCGGGGTGATTGGGTTGCGTGAAAAAATGAAGCTTTTGATTGCTCTTCAAAATTGTGACAATAGGATAAGAGACACTGAGAAGAAAAAAGATCAATGTCCAATTAAGATGGCCTCATTGGATGAAGAGGTAAATAAGGCTGAGCTAGCTTTGGGTCAGGCAAAGGAAAAACTTGAGGCCATTAAGAAGGAAAGGCGGCAGGTTGAGCGAGACATTGACGATTTGGAAGTTAAGAAAAAGAAAAGTCAGGCAAAGCTATCAACTGTCTCTAGTAATAAAGAATACCGTGCCGCGTTGAAAGAGATTGAGGAACTGGATAGAGCCAAGGGCCTGCTGGAGGACAAGGCCTTGGAGTTGATGGATCAAGTTGAGCAATTTGAGCAAGAGATAAAATTATCGACCAAGGAACTGGAAGCCCTCAAGAAAAAGACGGATGAGGAGAAAAGGACCATTAAGGGGGAAATGGGGGAATTGGATGCCCTGCTTTCAACCTTGATTCAGGAAAGAGATGAAATCTGCAGACAAATCGACCGAGACTTGCTGAGCAGATATGACATGCTTCGGGAAAGAAGGGGTGGAGTGGCGGTTAGCCCTGTCATATCAGGTGTTTGCCAGACTTGTCATATGGGAATTCCTCCCCAAAAGTTTAATGAGCTCATAAGAGGGGATGTTCTCATGAGTTGCCCCAATTGCCAGCGCATCATATACTGGGGCGAAGATGAGAAATTAAAGGCTGCCAATGAGTCAGGCGAAAAGGAAAGTTGATTTTGTGTTGGTTTGTCTTATATTCTTTAAGTGTACGGGTAAAATTAACCAGCAAGGCTCTTTAACAATTTATCGGGCATGTCAGAGTAGGACGAATGGCCGCCCGGCACTCAACTTTAAGGAGGTATGGGCTCGGCCCGTGGTATTTTCCTATATAGGTGAGATAAGCGCAATTTCCTGTCCCTTCTTAGAGTTGAGTGCCGGGAGGAAAGTCCGGGCTCCGCAGGACAAGGTGCTGGGTAACGCCCAGTCCCGGTGACGGGAAGGAAAGTGCCACAGAAAACAGACCGCCCGGCACTCAACTCTGAGGGGGTATCCAGGTGGTTCACAAGATTACCCAAGTATTGGGAGAATCCCGCACGCCACAAATATCCCCTTAAAGTTGAGTGCCGGGTAAGGGTGAAACGGTGAGGTAAGAGCTCACCAGTCCCGCCGGTGACGGCGGGAGCTAGGTAAACCCCACCTGGAGCAAGACCAAATAGGGGAGCGCTTGAGGGTGGTCCGCCCGAGCTCCCGGGTAGGTCGCTTGAGCCCATCGGTAACGGTGGGCCTAGATGAATGGCCATTACCCGGCACTTAACTCTAAGAAGGGACAGGAAATTGCGCTGATCTGACCTATGTAGGACAATCCTACAGGCCACCCAGAACCTGCTTAAAGTTGAGTGCCGGGGACAGAACCCGGCTTATGGACTGCTCTGGCATGCCCCTTTTTCTGATTTTTGGATCCATGAATATTCAATCAGAAGTTTTAGATAATCCCCATTTAATACATCCACTCCTGGTGCTCGGAGCTGGGCACTTCGGTCAGAGGGCGGTGAACCTCCTTTCAAAGAGAGTAAAAGGAAAGGTCTGGGTTATAGATAAAGATTGGCAATCTCTAGGGCAGGTCACGGAACCTAATGTGGAGCGTGTTCAGACCGATGCGGTTGAATTCCTGTTGAGCAAGGCCAAGAGCCTGCCTGAGGAAACCCATATAGTTCCAGCGGTTCCTTTTCATCTGGCCTACGAATTTGCAAAAAGAACCGTCAGGAGAACATTGGCCACTAGATCATTACCGGTTCCGCTAGACCTAAAAAAGGCCTTGCCATATGTCTGGGAAGGTGCCGATGGTTCATTTCTGGTGAGCTATGCCAACTTTAGGTGCCCGGATAATTGTCCAGAGCCGCTATACTGCACTGTAACCGGAGAAAAGAGAGACAAGCCCTTATTTACATTGCTAAGGGAACTGCGGGCAAATGGCTTTCGGGTGTATATAATAAGGAGTCGACAAATGGCTCCAGGAGTAGGAGGATATGATCTAGCCGACCTGTTAAGGCTCTGTTTTGCCCTTGAGCGGGGCCCTGGAAAATGGCTGGTGGGTACTGCCTGCAAGTGCCATGGGGTACTTTCGGGATTAGAGATAGTGGAGCGGGCAACCAGGTAGAGGGATCATCACAATGATCGTTCAGAGGTGAAAGGTATGTTTGTATTTTCTAATCTGTTAGTGGCAATAGCGAAGATTCTAGATATAGCGCTCAGCTTATACATGTGGATTATCATAGGGAGGGCTGTTATTTCATGGGTTAGCCCAGATCCCTTCAATCCAATTGTGAGATTTTTACATTCAGTAACAGAGCCAGTGCTGTACCCCATAAGAAGAAGGCTGCCAATAAATATCGGCGGCCTGGATTTCTCGCCCATAATTGCCATCTTAGCAATAATTTTTCTTCAGAGTTTCTTGGTCAAGACCCTGTACCAGATAGCGGCAAGGCTGGCCACTTAGATGTTTCAAGGGTAAACATGCCATCAACACAGCATCCTAGGGTTCAGATTAGGGTGAGAGTGATTCCAGGTGCGTCCAGGAATCAGATTATGGGAGTGGTTGACGGGGCCTATAAGATCAAAATAGCCGCCCAGCCAGTAAAGGGAAAGGCCAACAAGGCCTTGAAGGAATTCATCGCCAAGATATTAGGGGTTCGAAAAAGCGATGTTCAAATCAGCACCGGAGAAAACGCTAGGATAAAGACCGTGTTAATAGAAGGGATTGACGATAAATCAGTAGCCCGCATACTGTCAAAAACCTAGATGTGGCTCTATGCTCCCCTTATTATGGACATCATTTCGTTATAAATGTGAGGATTTGAGCCTACTATGGTGTTTTCATAAGGGCTATATTGACTTCCGTCGTAAGTGCTTAGAACTCCACCTGCTTCCTTTAATATCACGCTTCCAGCAGCGGTATCCCATGGTTTCAAGGATTGCTCCCAAAAGCCGTCAAGCCTACCTGCTGCCACATAGCACAAATCAAGGGCTGCTGATCCTGCCCGCCGCACGCCTTGGGCCACAAGCACCATTCTGCGGAACAGGTCCAGTACCTCTTCTGACCTCTGGTGAATGTCATAGGGAAAACCAGTGCCGAGAAGGGCTTCTCCTATGGCTTTTGTTTGGGAACAATGGATAGGTTCGCCATTTAAGCTGGCCCCCTTGCCTGACGCTGCTTGAAAGAGTTCCTTCATATATGGATTGTAAACTGCACCCACGACCAGTTCTTGCCCTGCCTGCAAGGCTATTGAGACGCAATAAAATGGAAATCCGTGGGCAAAGTTTGTTGTACCATCAAGCGGATCCACGAGCCATGTTCTGGCCGAATCATGGTCTTGATTGCCCTTTTCCTCAGACAGGATATTGTCTTGAGGAAAGTGCTTGGTTAAGATTTCCAAGATGAGTGATTCTGACTTCAGGTCAGCCTCGGTTACAAGATCGATTTCTCCCTTTTTCACAATATGTCTTACATTCCCGAACCTTTCATTCAAGATGGCCCCTGCCGCCTTGGCCGCCGTTGTGGCGATATGCAGTTCTTTTTCCCACATTATGGGCCTCCGTAATGGTAAATGTTGCGAAGTATTGTGTGATCGAATATACTTAGGGCCCCGAGGAGACAATGTCAAGGAAGGAAGCTTGGGAGTGCATTTTCCTTGACATTTATCTATGAGTAGATAAACTAGAAAAGTTTAAAATACTCCTTGTTCCACCTTGTATGGCCCAATAAGTGGCATATGAAGGGGTGGGACCAATCTTTAGTCCGAAAGGAGAATGTGATGAGGTTTTATGAAACTCTTTATCTTTTAACGCCCGAATTGTCTCAAGATGATTACAAGGCCGTACTTGAAAAATTTAATGGTATTGTGGAAAAGAACGGCGGAGTGATCATCCGCGCAGATGAGTGGGGCAAGAAGGATCTAGCCTACCAAGTCAGGAAATTCGACAAAGGATTTTATGTTCTGCTTCAATACTGTGGCCCTCCTGGTATCACCTTTTTACTGGAAAGAGATTTGCGGCTGGATGACAGGGTGATGAAGTATCAAACTATTAAGCTACGAGATAAGGCAGATCCTGAGGAGCTGAAAAGAGAATTTGCGCCCCAGGAGGCAGCGGAAACCGAGGAAAAGCCCGTTGATGAGACCGAGGCCGGTGGCGAAGTAGTTGAACAGCCAAAGGAGGGGGCATAGCATGGCGTATAACAGGACCAGAAGGACATACCACAGAAGGAAAATTTGTAAGTTCTGCGCCGATAGTAGCTTGAAAATAGATTACAAGGATCCCCGAACCTTAAGGATGTTTACCACAGAGCGAGGTAAGATAATCCCTAGACGAATTTCGGGAAATTGCGCTAAACATCAGCGCATGTTGACACTGGCCATAAAGAGGGCCAGGATAATGGCGCTGTTGCCCTTTACCACCTCTGTCGTGAGATAGCCCACCTCGCGAGGACCCCGGCAGACTTAACCTTCGGAAAACCGAGGTTCTGCCTTTATTGGCAAGCCTATGAGAATCGCAGATGTCATCGGATGCATGGTTTGGGTGACCGCCTTTCTGGCAGCAATAGCTGTGGTTCCGGTGGTGGGGGTTTTTATAGGACTCCTCACACCCCTACCCTTCATATATTACCTGTTCGGGCTTCCCTTTCGCTATGCACTGCAGCTTGTGTGCATAGTGATGGGGATACTGCTAGTGCTCGCCGTGGTAGGGGGGGTGGTAAGGTTGGGCCTTTTTTGTCTGGAATTTGGGGTGCTTGGCTTCACCCTGGTGTGGGCCCTACAAAACAGGCTGAGCATCGGCTGGGCCGTGGGCCTGGGAACAACAGCTTTGGTAGGGGTTAGCCTTGCAGTGATCTTTATTGTGGCTATTCTTGAAGGCACTGGACCAACTCAAATGATTAAAAGTTATCTGAGTGCAAGCTTGACGCTGTCTCCAGAGGCTTATCGGTCAATGGGATTGCCTCCTGAAAAGGCAGCAGAGATGAAGGCCTATGCTAATATGGTTCGGAATGCCGTACTTCGAATTTACCCTTCCCTAATGATTGTGGGGAGTGGCCTTGTGGTATGGATCAACGTGATGCTGGGTAGGAGGCTTTTTCATTACAGGGGAATAAGTGTTATTGACAAAAAAGAACTTGTAATGTGGAAGGCCCCAGAGCACCTGGTCTGGGGAGTGATACTTTCAGGTTTCTCTTTATTTTTGCCTAATGACAGTATAAGATTTGTTGCGCTGAACCTTCTTATCATCTTCATGGCCGTCTACCTATTTCAAGGTATGGCTATTGTTTCTTATTTCTTGAATAGATTTAAGGCTCCCATGTGGGTGAGGGTTATCCTGTATTTTTTCATAGCGGTTCAGCAATTTTTTCTTGTATTGCTTGCTCTTGGAGGCCTGTTTGACCAGTGGGTAAACTTTCGGAGGGCTGAAGTAAACGAGTCATGAGTTATAGGAGGATTATCGCATGAGAATTATTCTAACGCAAGATATGCATGAACTGGGGCTTGAGGGAGATATTCTTGAGGTAGCAAATGGGTATGCCAGAAACTACCTGCTGCCTAAAGGCTATGCCCTTGAGGCCACGCCACAAAACCTTAAGTTCCTTGACAGCCGTAGAAAGAAGATAGAAGCCAAGAGGCTGAGGGCTAAGGAGGAGGCAGAACAACTGAGAGAGAAGATGGAATCCGTGGATCTGTGCTTTGTCCAAAAGGCCGGAGAGGAGGGGAAACTTTACGGGTCAGTAACTGCTATGGATATTGCAGAGGAACTGGAAAAACAGGGAATTGTTATTGATAGAAGGAAAATAGTGTTGGACAGACCCATAAAAGAGGTGGGACAGTTCGAGGTCAAGGTTAAGATTTATCCTGAGGTCACGGGAACCCTCAAAGTTAAGGTGGAAGCAGAAGGAGCTGAAGGAAAATAAGTGGTACACAGCCCCTTTGGGGGCGGAAGAGGATAGCATATGACTGGGAACAGACAAAAAACGCCCACCCCTATCATGAAGGTTCCCCCCCATAACAATGAGGCTGAACAAGCAGTTTTGGGCGGTATACTTATCAATAATGACGCGCTTAATAGTGTGGTAGACATTCTTTGTCCCGAAGACTTTTATCGAGAGGCCCATGCCGTATTGTTTGAGGCCATGATAGCCCTTTACAATGAAGACGAGCCCATAGATTTAATTACTCTTTCGCAATACCTCAATGAGAACAACCTATTGGAAAAAGTCGGAGGCAATGAGTATATTGCAACACTGGCCGAGGCCATGTCCACTTCCGCGGGTATAGTACACCATGCCGAAATCGTTAAGGACTTCTCTGTGCGGAGGAAACTAATTACCCAGTGTTCGGTGATTTCTGAATCTTGCTTCGAGCAATGGCATGATACGGATGAATTGCTGGAGCTGGCCGAGCAGTCCATTTACGACATAGCAGAAGAGCGGGTTAAAGAAGGCTTTCAAAGTATGCAGGAGGTGGTGAAGGACAGCTTCAAGAGATTGGAGAGCGTTTCAGCTAGCGAGGGATACGTCACGGGCGTTCCAACTGGATTCGATGACTTTGATAGGATAACCGCGGGCCTTCAACCTGGTGATCTTGTCATTATAGCAGGAAGGCCGAGCATGGGGAAGACCGCTCTTGCACTCAACATCGGCTATAATGCGGCGGAACGTACCGGGAAGGGAGTGGCCATTTTTAGCCTCGAGATGTCCAGAATGCAACTGGGTATCAGATTGCTTGGTTTTGATGCCGGAATAGATGCTACGAGGCTCCGGACAGGGTTTTTGCGTGATGGCGATTGGGCAAGACTCACGCACTCGGCTAACCGGCTCTCGGAGCTTCCCATCTTCATAGATGACAGCTCGGCCATCACGGTATTGGAGATGAAGGCCAAGTGCCGCCGTCTCAAGAAAAAAAGGGACTTGGCCCTTGTGGTTGTGGATTACCTTCAACTTATTCAAGGCCGAAGGTCCGCTGAGTCAAGACAACTGGAGATCTCTGAGATCTCCCGTTCCCTCAAGGCATTGGCAAAAGACCTTAACGTACCGGTATTGGCCCTGTCTCAGCTTAATCGTAAGGTTGAGGATAGGCCAAATAAAAGACCGCAGCTTGCCGATTTGAGGGAAAGCGGTGCAATAGAACAAGATGCGGATGTGATAGTGTTCATTTATCGAGATGAGGTGTATCACCCTACAACAGAAGAAAACCGCAATGTTGCTGAGGTCATAGTGGCGAAACAGAGAAACGGCCCGACCGGTTATTTCAAACTCACCTTCCAAAGGGAGATCACCAGGTTCCGCAATTACATTCAAGAGGAGATAGCGGCCTAAAACCGGCAACCCAAAATGTGTCTTGCTTAAAGCATAAGGTGCATGAGATAATAAGAAAATAAGATCGGGGTCAGCATATACAAATAATAAGGAAGTGAGTTCCCCACAGTATCCGCGAAAGGGGGAGACCGCCTATCGAGAAGATATACGGCAAGACAACAGGCTTGAGAGCTAGTCACCAAAAAAGGCTTCAGCGCCTGTATCGCCGCAAAGTGCCCGCCTCAGAGATAATATCTCGCGAGTTGGCTCGACAATTGGCAGACCTATCAAATGAGCTAAACAGACAAATAGCACTCTTCATCACAAGAACAGGTCGTGTCGCCTATGTAGTGGTAGGTGATCAGTCAAGGATCTGGATCCCCGACCTCTCAGGATTCAGACAGGGCCATGGCCGACTCAAGGGTCTGCGGTGTGTCCATACACATCTTAATGGCGAGCCCATTACAAGAGAAGATCTTATTGACCTTATTCTCCTTCGCTTGGATCTCATGGTGTGCATTGAGGTCAAAGAGGGGGGTATCCCTGGGCGCATCACGTATGCCAACATACTTCCTATAAATAGCAAGGGCCAAGGATGGTCAGTGCACACTGGCCCTGACATGGGGCGTCTGGGTGTGGATTTCAGGGAAATGATTCTTTCCCTGGAGTCGGAGCTTGCCCGCACCAGGCCAGGGGCATCTGTTGATAACAAGGACAGGGCTGTGCTCGTTGGGGTGACATCAGGGGAACGCTGGGTAGAAGAGGAGAGGCTGAACGAACTTGAAGAACTTGCAATTTCCGATGAGATAGAGGTAGCTGGCCGCGTGGTTCAAAGGGTGAGAAAACCAGATCCGAGGTTTCTTATTGGGAAGGGGAAGCTTACTGACCTTGCCTTGAAGTGTTTACAAGAAGGGGCCAATCTACTGATATTCAACCATGAGCTAACACCGGCCCAGGTGAAAAATCTTGCCGACTTCACGGAGCTGAAGATTATCGATCGGAGTCAACTTATTCTGGACATATTTGCGCGCAGAGCTGTGACCCGCGAAGGAAAGATACAGGTCGAACTGGCGCAACTGAAATATCTTTTGCCAAGGCTTGCCACCAAGAATACTGCCATGTCGCGTCTGACTGGCGGTATAGGTGGAAGGGGGCCCGGTGAAACAAAGCTGGAGATTAACCGACGCAGGGTGCATGAGAGAATCGCACGTCTAAAGAGAGAACTCAAGGAGGTAAGGGCCCAAAGGCACACACGGAGGCGGCTGCGCAACGCAAAAAACCTGCCAGTAATTTCCATTGTCGGTTACACAAATGCAGGAAAATCAACACTGCTGAATTCCCTAACCAACAGCAATGTCCAGGCGCGGAATAGAATGTTCGAGACCCTTGACCCAACCAGTCGAAGACTCCGTTTCCCAAGGGAGCGGGAGGCTATAATCACAGATACAGTAGGATTCATACGGGATCTCCCTCGGGACCTTCTGGATGCATTTGCGGCCACCTTGGAGGAATTGGATGATGCGGACTTACTACTTCATGTGGTTGACGCCTCGCATCCCAGGATGGAAAAACAGATAGGAGAAGTTAACAAGGTGCTCGCGCACCTAAACCTTAATTCCACCCCCACACTCCTTGTCTTAAACAAGGCAGATCTTTTGTCCGCCGAGGCAGCGGACCGGCTGGAGCGAAAAATGGGAGGAATCGCCGTATCTGCGATTAATCCTCCCACTTTGAACAAGCTTATTGAGCAAATCGACGGTGCTATATGGCCACGTTTGTCCAACCCCCGGACTTCAGTATCTTATTTTTCCTTGTGATAAGAAGACATTCACATTGAGG
>DQZA01000111.1 GCA_011042035.1 Desulfobacteraceae bacterium | reverse complement strand
TCTTATGTCTATGTTTGATCGTGGACTACCGTGCTTCCCGTGCGTCATTACACCTCTTATCGTTACATTTTGAAAAAGGACAGGAAAATCAGGAATATGCAATTTTTTTGAAAAAATCCACTTTTTTTCAATCCTTATATCGGAGTTTTAGTTATATAAAGCCCTTCTCCTCATCATTGGCCCTAGTATTTAGGAGAACGCGCTTCCCTTGTTGATACGAATCTCTCATAAGCCCTCATGGGAAACAGCACCAGGAAGAAGGGTATCATGTACATGGCGGCTACTGTCGCCTCCAGTGGGCCAAAAAACCGGGCAGAAAAAACGATTATGAGTACGTTGTTAATATTAGCAGCAGCAATGGCAGAGGCCATCTTGTCATCGGCTGCAGCGTGCCACGCACAGGCAAGTCCTAAGATAAACAAGACACCTCCCAGGAAAAGGGCCACAAGAGAGGCGCTCAACAGTGCATCTGGACTCTGTCTAAAGTATGAAGAGTATTTTGAAAAGACGCCGAAATTTATAATGGCAAAAATGGCCAGGGAAATTGGGTAGCGCCTTCGAGAAATGGCCTGTGCAAGTGACGGGGCAAATTTTCTCATAAGCTCCACCAGTGCCATGGGAACAAACACGATCAGGCCTAAGACCCTCATCATGCCCCAAAGTGACATTGCCACTGAGCGGCCCGCCACCACCTTTACAAGGGCAGGCAACGTGAATGGAACAAGCATTGAGCTAACTACCACCAGGAGCAGCACCAATCCCTTGTTTGATCTTACCAGCGTTGATATGAAAGGTGCCACAACTCCTGTGGAAACCCCGCTAAGTAAAAGGCCTGCAATGGCAAATCGGGGGAAGGTGAATTTCAGCACAAGGAATATCAACAACGGGAATAGGACCAGCTTGCAGAAAACAAGCCACAGGGTCATTGGGATGCGCTGGCGCAGGATTTTTCCTATCTCTGAAAGCTCCAGTGACAAAAAACTCAAAAAGAGCAGGAACATCATGCAATAAAGGGGATATGGCCTGAGATATCCAGCCACCTCAGGGGCCAGTATCCCCACAAGCATCGAAGAGAACACCACAAACAAGAGTAGCACATCAGCGGGCCGAAACATGGGCATATTCTCAAGTCTAGAGATATGTAAGCAATGGAAATCTAAAGGCTGTGTGGCATAGTGTCAACTATTTATGTTTATTTGGGAAGGTGCCCGGCCCAGGCACTTGGGAGGGCTTGACCCGCCGGTTTCTGTCCTTATATTATGCAGCCAAAATATGCAAGAAAACGCGAGGGGAAAGCAATGTTAAACCAGTTGAGAACATGGTTTTTGATGGCGCTCCTTACCTGTCTGATTCTGTTTATTGGGCATCTTTTTGGTGGGCAACAGGGAATGATATTTGCATTCATCCTGGCCACGGGTATGAATTTTTTCAGCTACTGGTATTCTGACAAGATTGTTCTTCGAATGTACAGGGCCAGGGAGGTAACACCGGACGAATATCCTGAGTTATATAACATGGTGGGTCATCTGGCGGCACGCGCCGGGCTTCCCATGCCCAGGATATATATAATCCCGGAACAGAGTCCCAATGCCTTTGCAACAGGGAGAAATCCTGAGCATGCCGTGGTTGCGGTCACTGAGGGCCTTCTGAAGCTCATGGGGCCAGAGGAAGTGGCCGGAGTTTTGGGCCACGAGCTTGCACATGTCAAGCACAGGGATATTCTGATAGGGTCCATCGCCGCTACCATGGCAGGTGCGATAATGATCTTGGCTAATATGGCGAGATGGTTTGCCTTCCTTGGAGGAGGTTCAGACGACGAAGAAGACGGAGGGCTGGGGATGATAGGCCTGCTTCTCATGTCGATTCTGGCACCCATAGCAGCCATGCTGATACAGATGGCCATATCGCGCTCCAGGGAATACCAGGCGGACACAAGTGGAGCCCAGTATGTCGGAAATCCCGAATGGCTGGCCAGTGCCCTGGAAAAACTAGGCGCCTACTCCGGCAAGCTGCCAATGAATGCTGCACCCGAGACGGCCCACATGTTTATTGTTAATCCCCTATCAGGCGGAAGCCTCGTGAGCCTTTTCTCCACACATCCCCCCTTGGAGGAAAGGATAGCCAGGCTTAGGGGCATAAGGTCATTAAGGATTCAGGACGATGAGGGACCGCTGCCCCCATGACCGCTGCCACTGCCGAATTGACGCTGAGGGTACCTGTATTGATGACAAGGTCATAATCAGATCACGTTTCGCCCTGGCATCAGCCGGAAAAGTATTTCACTTTTGTAATTTCTGATCGGGTAAGGTAATTGAGTGGACAAGCAGAGACCAGCCATACCCTTATCAACATCGCATTCCCCTTCTTTTGGGACCGAGATTTGCCTTTTCCCTGTCATAGGCCATTGTGACCCAATCGCATAACAAGGCCCTGGTATCTCTTGGGTCTATTATGTCCTCGATGCCGAAGGCCTCCGCAGTTCGAAAAGGAGACGAAATTGACTTATATTTTTGCTGCAATTTAGATAGGTATGCTTCGGGATCATCCGCTGCCTCAATCTCAGCTCGATGAGCAGCAAACACCCCCCCTTCAACAGGAATATTACCCCACACCGCTGAGGGCCAGGCAAACCGCCAACTCAGCCGGATTCCGGGTTTTTGGGCTGCCCCTGCGACCCCAAAGCACTTACGAATATAAATGACGGCTACAGGAACAGTCGCTTGAACAATAGCAAAGCTGGCCCGCACCCCTTTTCGTATCGTTCCATGCATCTCACTCTTCTTCCCTATTGCAAATCCTGGTTGATCCACAAAATTGACAACGGGCAAATGAAAGGTATCGCACATATCAATAAATCGCTGGAATTTTTCGGCAACATCGTAATCAAAGCAACCGGCATTAAATCGAGTGTCATTGGCCATGACACCCACGGGATATCCGTCCAACCGGGCCAAAGCCATTATTTGCGATCTCCCGTAATATTTACCCATCTCAAAAAGCGAACCACGGTCAAACACCAACTCTAAAATTTTTCTTGCGTCATAAGGTTTTCTGATATCCCTGGGAATAATGGACAGGAGTTGTTCTTCGCGGCGTTTCGCATCATCGCCAGGGTCTGGTTTCCTCGGGGGCATCTCCCATACATTCGATGGCAAATAAGATAGGAATCTTTTCACTTGATTGAGTGCGTCCACTTCATCTTCTGCCTCGTTGTCCACAACCCCGCTCACTCGGGTATGTATCTTGTATCCACCCAAATCATCTTTGGTAACGTCTTGACCAAAGGCCGATTTAACAAGGGGTGGGCCTCCAACAAAGACATGGGCCTTCCCCTTCACCATGACAGAAAAGTGACTCATGACCATATACATCGCTCCCAGCCCCGCGATGGCTCCGAAGCCGGCAGATACAACCGGAACCTCTGATAAGACCTCCACCCTATCCTGTGTACATTCATCACCTGATGTGGGTAGTTCAGTGTATCCTATCTCAAGAATCTCCTTTATCGAACCACCCGCACCTTCAAGCAATCTGACTATGGGGAGTCTAAATGTCCTTGCCATCTTAACAAAGTAGGCAGATTTGGCCTTGTACATCCTGCCTACCGAAGCTCCCTTGACCGTGAAATCATCTCCGTGCACAGCGACGCGGCGGCCATTAATCTTCCCGATCCCCATTATAAACGGGCAAGGGACAATACCCTTGAGCTTATCGTCCTCATACCTCGCTATCCCCGCCAAAACACCTCTTTCCTTAAATGAGCCGGCATCACAAAGGGCCCTTATGCGCTCGCGCACCGTCATCTTACCGTTACGATGCTGTCTGGCAATGTTGCCTTCGCCTCCTAGCTGGTAGGCAAGCCGTTTCCTTTTTTCAAGTTCCTTTACTTCCTCATTCCACATCCCGTACAATTCTCCCTTAGTTCTGGTAAGGTCTGTGAAAAACCAATTACCTTGAATAGTATTCAGGAGCTTATCGTAAATCTGGACCCCACGCTATTAAGTATAAAGGAACCGGGAAACTCTTCAGAAAATCGGTGGATGGCCTTCCATCCGGTGCAATGCATGGGCACAAGAATTTTGGGGTCCAACTTCCTAATTTCATTTATGGTCTCTTCAATAATTGGCTCAAAAAAGGCCCCGGAGAGATGAAATCCTCCCAACACCGCATGTACGTCTGAAACACCGGTGACCTTTCTTATGTACAAGATCGTATTTATTATGCCTGCATGGGCACACCCTGATATAACCACAAGGCCCTTTCCTTTTACATGTACCGCGATGGCCTGGTCATCCGAGATGGGATCCTTTTCCATGTTGCCGTTTCTCTCAAGGTAGGCGTTGGGAAGGCCTTTCTCAAAGGTAGTAGTACGTTCTACCTCACCGGTTACCAGGGCCATATCATCAGCAATGAGTGTCGCCTCGCGGCTCTCTATAAGTCTTACCCCGAGTTTTTCAAGTTTTGACCTATCCAGCGTTTGAGGGAACAGGAGTTTCCTTCCATCATCCAGGACAAAATAACGAGGGGATGCAAAAGCATCCGGATGAATTACCAGCGGAATAGGGGCCGAAATCTTTTCTAATATGGGATAAAGGGTTCCTGTATGATCCATATGACCATGGCTAATGACAATAGCCTCGATCTCGGCAGGATCAATCTCAAGCATCTCCATATTGTGTAGCACTCCAATGCTGCTATAGCCCGTATCAAAGAGGATGGTGTGTTCCTCGTCGTCACGATACAGGGTTATCAACATAGAAAGTCCATGTTCAGCTACCAGGGTATCATCAGGGATTTCTCCACCCTTTGCCAGTGGTGGTCTATACACCACATCTGTATTCGTTAACAACACATCCACGTAATTGTCCATCAATGTTAGGATTTCAACACGATCGACTTCCTGCAATGATACCGGTGTACTATTCATGTTACTCCCTCCTTTCGCGTGCCCTGTTCAATGATTCCCAAAGGGCTTTTACCTGGATTAAGGTCTCTTCCAATCCCTTTTCATTATGTATTACATAATCCGCATATTTCAATTTTTCTTCAATTGGTAACTGGGCATTCAAAATATTCTCTGCCTGCTTCCGCGGTATTTTATCACGCTTCATGAGGCGCTCAAGCTGCATCTTCCGAGGGATATATACAACAAGTATCTTATCTACTAGATTTTCTAAATGTGTCTCAAACAAAAGGGGTATGACTGCTTGAACTATTGCGTCAGGGTGCTCTTGCATGAGGGCCTTAACCTTGGACAAATACAGGTCCGCAATGCGAGGGTGTGTAATGGATTCTAGGACCCTTCTTTTTTCTGGATCTTTGAACACTATTTGTGAAAGGCTTTTTCTATCAACAAAACCATCCTTCCCAAGTACGTGCGATCCGAAATAATCAACGATTTCCTTCCACGCTGGTTGCCCAGGCTCCACCACCTCCCTTGCCAAAAGGTCAAAATCAATCACTGGGGCGCCTAGATCTTGGAGCATTTTGGCAACCGTACTCTTACCGCTTGCAATGCCACCTGTCACTCCAAGAATAAGACCTCTCGGGCTGCTAATTAACCCATCTTGTGTCCTCTCTTGCGCTCTATTCAACTGATGTCTCCAGGATCCCAGTTGCCCGGGTTCATGATTCCATTCGGATCCAAAAGCCCCTTAACCCTGGTGATAAGTCTCAGGGTGTTTGAATCCATCCTTTCCATCGCCATCTTCTGAGCACCAAGCTCACCCTTCCATACTATACCCCCCAGGTCATAAGTTAATTTATTCGATTCTTTCAAGGCCCTCCTGGTATTTTCAATGTCCTTTTTATCTGCCCTATTGAAAGAATAATTGAAGCCAAACATTATAGAGGGCCCGGGGAGTACCTGATGTACATATGAGCATAACATGCCATAGCGGTGCGCAATCTCTATCCCCTTTCTCCATGCCTCTGGCACCTTTTCAATGGGAAATATGGCACCAGTATACTCAAAACCCCCGCCCTTTCGAAAATCAGCGGCCAAGGCTGCCAAGGGAGGCACATCCAGGAATCTTTTCCTCAATGCCGGATGAAGGTCTTCCACAAATTCGACCTTCCCGCCTCCGGCAAAGTCACGAAAAAATCTTTTGTATAGATCCCGCTTCAGTGCAAATTCTTCTTCAAAATGACCCGACAGGATAAGAACGAAAAACACACGATTCATCCAATCAGGTTTTTCTTGGCTTATGAGGAAAAAGTCCTCAACAAGATCCAGCCGGGTTACCCCAGCGATGGCCTCTGGGATCAAATCCACGTCATCTGTTGAAAACACAAAAACATCCCTGTATTTGGGTCGAGGATAAAGACGAATACCCAGCTTTGTCACAACTCCAGTGGTTCCATACCATCCAACAAAAAGGCCTGCCAACTCAGGTAGCGGCCCCCTTGTGAACCATGATGGCCCAACAGAGCAAGCCCCAATCTTGCAAATCTCGCCAGTAGGTAGTACTACCTCCATACCATTTATCATTTCGGAATTCACGCCATAGCGGGGTGAGATGTGGCCGTGGCCCTGAATCAAAACATTGCCTACCACCGTGACAGCTGGGGGCGCCTCGGGCGTTGAGTGCTGTAAATCCGGATAATTTCTTTTCAGGTACGACCTCAAGGCGGCCTGTGTTACACCCGCCTCTATCACAGCATATCGACTTGTTTCATTGACTTCCAGGATTCTGTTCATCCCCTTCATATCCAACACAATGCCACCTTTTTTAGGTACGGCCAGCGAAGAAAGGGTAAAACCCCCGCCCATCGGGGTAATGGGAACCCTTTCACGGTTTGCCAGCATGACTATCTCTTGCACCTCCTGAGTGCTCTTGGGTAACACCACATAATCCGCCTTTCCGGGCGGTTGGGCCCCCGAATCTCTGGAATAAAAATAGATCTCCTCCTGACCCCTTGAAACCCTCTCTGCCCCTACGATATTAACAAGCGATTCATAGACGCCCATGAAGCTCCTCCTCTTTTCCCCAGCTCCCCTGCCCTGCATTGTGCAATAACGGTCAGGGCACAAAAAAGGCAATTTTAAGGCCAAACCTTAAGACCACGTGTTTCGGCCACATTGATAGCTATTATTCTATTGCTGATGGGATGTCAATGTACAAGAAAGTGGCCTTAATCCTTGACACCATTTAAGACCTTGGACTAAGTTTCCCCGTATCATCGTCGAGTTTTAGCTTATTGCTCTTGCACATGGGAGGAGGCCACCTTATGCCCAAACTTCAGTTTGATGAAAAGGTTTGCGAGACCTGTCCTACCGCTGATTGCCTTGTAAAGTGCAGGTTTATTGATGTGGATAAGGATCAAGCAAAGGCCGAGATGTTAAGAATCGCCCGCGGTGAGGATTCGATTGTCTTTGATTCATGCGTAACCTGTTATGCATGTGAGGAATATTGCAAAAGAGGCAATCATCCATTTTATCTTATCACAGAAAAAAGGGAAGAAAAGGGTCTGCTAACAGCACCAAGAGCCATAACAACCCAATGGATAAATATCGGTGAACCGCAGGGAAAGTACAAAGTAGGTCAAATCGGCAAGAAAGTTCTCTCATTTGGGTATATGCCAGAGCTTCTGGACATGGCAAAGGGCAAGCTTTTTGAGGACCTCTCCCCGTCATTTGTGTTCGGCCAGGAGTTTTTCTGTAACGTGGTTTACATACATTTTGCAAACACTTCGATTATCAAGAAAAGGCTTCCAATGGTCATGGAAAATTTCAAAAAGTTAGGGGTCGAAGAGGTTGTATGCCTCCACGATGAATGTTATGGATCATTTGCGCATCTGGCCCCAGCTTATGGGATAGAGGTACCTTTTAAACCCATTCACTATTTTGATTACCTGTATGAGCGGCTGCAGGAGTTAAAGGAGCAGCTCCGCCCCTTAAACATAAAGGTAACTTATCAGCGACCATGTTCTTCGCGCCTTTCGTCAGACAAGCACCGCCGTGTACGTCAAATCATGGAGCTAATAGGGGCAGAGCTTGTTGAGCGAGAATATCAAGACGAGAATGCCCTTTGCTGCGGAGGCATATTTGCAATGCTCTACGGATATGATCTGGCCAATGAAGTACAAACAAAAAATATTGAAGATATGATAAGCCATGGTGCCAAATACTGTGTTTTTAACTGCCCTGCCTGCCAGAATACATTGGGAGATAAAGTAGCCAAGAAGGGAATCATCCCAGTACACATGATTGACCTATGCAAAATGGCCATTGGTGAAAAACCCTTGCCGGAGGAATAGCGTAATGGAGCGCATCGCACGTCTACTAGCCAACATTGTGGGACCCGAATATGTTTCAACGGCGTCAGAAGAACGCTATTTTTACGCCCGTGATCCAGGACTTATGCCTGCTCATTCACCCGATTACGTGGTGCTCCCCCAATCCACAAAGCAAATACAACAAATCATAAGGCTTGCTAACCAGGAAAAGATACCTGTTGTGCCTATGGGTGCGGGTCTTGCGCTGACCGGTCTGGTCATACCCTTAAAGGGTGGAATTATTGTAGATATGAAGCGTATGAATAAAATCCTTGAGGTCAATGAGAAGGCCCGCTATGCACTAGTTGAGGGAGGCACCTCCCAAGGCGTACTGAAGTCATATTTGGAAAGACACCATCCAAGGTTGCGCCATAGTGTTCCTGATGCACCGCCTACCGCCACCATCGCCGCCAATGTGTCTATCCACGGGCAGGGCAGATTGACGCAGCAATATGGCTTCAACTCAGATCTGGTAAGTGGCTTGGAAGTTGTGACTGGTACTGGAGACGTATGCAGGATAGGCTCTTGTGCACTTTCGGGGAGCTGGTTTTCTAAAGGGGCTCCTATGCCGGATCTCTCTGGTATGTTCCTGGGTTGGTTCGGCTCAACAGGTATTATCACAAAAGTAGCTGTCAAACTATATCCCAAAAAAAATCTAAGGGACGTGGAAATCTTCGTGACCGATCGTGCAGAACTAGTCCCTGATATAGTTTTTGAGATAACCCATACCGAAATGGCCGAAGACATATTGGTTTTCACCCAGCCCAAGCCCATGATGTTTAAGGATAATCACCATGTCAGCTTTTACATTACGGGGGATACTGAGGAAGAGCTTGAGTTCAAACGAAAAATGATTTGGCATGCCCTGGACCCTTTTATAAAGAGCAAGGACGGAGGGTTCATGGGTATTCCTCCCATAATGAAGCCCGTGCTACTCGAATCTCCTCAGCGCAGTGCCAGTAGACTGGCTGATGTAAAAAAGGGGGGAGGCTTTGAATATTCAGGCCCCATCATTATGCTTGAAGCATATCCAGAGTGTATGAAAAAACTCCAGGACTTGGCGGCCAAATATGATTTGGCTTACTCGGGCATGGTCAGAATCATTGATTGCGGTCATGCCGCCATGTTCGCATTTGCCTTTGCCTTCAATCGGGCCGACGCTGACATGATGGAGCGGACGCGCAATGCCATTAAAGAAGTCAGCGATTTTGTCTTGGACATAGGAGGACTACACTGGAAACCTACGGTAAATGAGCAAAAACTGGCTATCGCTCATATGGATCCCAACACCCGCAAGCTCATGGAAATAATCAAGGCAAATCTGGACCCCAACGGTATCATGAATCCAGGCAACTGGGAGGTTTGTTAAATGAAATACGAGGATATCATTCACAGATGCTTTAGGTGCGGATACTGCAAATTTACCAGCGACTACATTGACTTCAACTGCCCCACTTACCGAAAATTTGGCTTTGAAACATATTCTCCGGGTGGCAGAATGTGGCTGATACGCGCATGGCTCAACAATGAGATAGAAAACAGCGAGCGTTTCCAGGAAATACTGTTTTCATGCGCCACTTGCGCTAATTGTGTTGAACACTGTGTATTTACCTTTAGAGAAGACCTAGTAAACATATTCATGGCCGCGCGAGAGGAACTTGTAAACAAGGGAATTATCCCTCCTCCCGTTCGGGACTATTTCAAAAACATTAGCATTAGCGGAAACGCTTACAAGCAGCCTGCTGAGCAGCGGGGCAAGTGGGCCGAGGGCACAGCGGTTCAACCTTACCAGGGGCAGGAATATCTATTTTACGTAGGTGATGTGGGCTCTTATGATGAACGGGCAAAAGGCATTACAAAAGCCGTGGCTCATATACTTGCCAAGAACGGAATCTCTTTTGGTATCCTTGGCGAAAAGGAAATCTGCGATGGGAATGAAGTTATGACCCTGGGAGAGGTGGGCCTCTTTGAATCCCTTGCCGAGCAAAACATTGCTCTTTTCAGGCAGTTGGGAGTTAATAAAATTATTACCTTAGACCCGCATGCCCTGAATGCCTTTAAAAATTATTACCCACAATTAGGGGGTAACTTTGAAGTCTTTCATTACACCCAGATAATTGCCCGCCTCATTGAGACCCAAGAACCGAACATTGGCGAATACCAGGCAAAGGTCACTTATCATGATCCCTGTTACCTGGGAAGGCATAATGGCGAATATGCTGCACCCCGGAAAATCCTTCAGTCCATTCCTGGTATCCAGTTCGTGGAAATGCTCCAGCACAGCGAGAATTCATTTTGTTGCGGTGGTGGTGGAGGCAATTTTTTCACGGATATTCTGGGCGGAGGAGATGAGGCTCCTAATAGGATCAGGGTAAGGCAGGCCATTGAAACCGGCGCCGATACCGTAGCTGTGGCCTGCCCCCAGTGTGCCAAGATGTTGGATGATGCAATTA
>DQZA01000288.1 GCA_011042035.1 Desulfobacteraceae bacterium | reverse complement strand
GTCTTGAAGAGATGGCATATGTGCTCTGGGGAAAAGAAGAGCAAGAATTGGCACGAATTGCTTTGGCAGCGGCCAAAATAATAGGAGAAGAAAAGAATATTGTGCTGGACTATCTCTTTACCAAAACCCTTTCACTTGCCCTTGGTGAGCCGAAAGATTGGGAAAAGGAGACTGAGGAAGACTCGGAGTCACTTGTAATCAATCCATAGAATTATCTTTCTAGGTCTTGAATATCGAATGTTGAGTTATGAACCGCAGAAGTATGAAGTAAGTCCTTCTACATTCGACATTCATTATTCGAAATTCTACGGTTTTTATTGGCTCCACTTCACACCAACTCCCAAAAGGAGGTAAAAATGGCTGCAACAATCAATGTCAGAACAAGATCTAGAATTGAGATGGTAGACATTACCTCCCAGGTTCAAAAAGAGGTGAAGGACTCTGGCATTAGCGATGGCATCTGCATAGCCTATGTCCCACACACCACTGCCGGTATTACCATCAATGAAGGGGCTGATCCGGCAGTCTGCCGAGATATAACCGACAAACTCAACTCCCTTGTCCCTGCAGGTGCCGGCTATCGCCACATGGAAGGTAATGCTGACAGCCATATCAAGGCCACATTGGTGGGAAGCTCTGTTATGATCATCGTAGAGGGGGGGCGGCTCTTACTAGGAACATGGCAAAAAGTGTTTTTCTGTGAGTTTGATGGGCCTCGCTCAAGGCGGGTATACGTAAAAGTCAAATAGTTTGGTGCCTAAGGAAAACCGTAATTAAATCAATCTGATGCGCGAAGAGTCAAGGCCCCTCTCTTCGAGCCATTTTCCAACTTCCTCAAAAAGAATTTCATAATACCGCTCTGACCCGCCAAGGCCACGCCTGCCGAAGTAATAATTAATTTCAAGAAACAAGGGCCTTGGCTCACTACATTCCTCAGGAAAAATAAGGTCTATTGCGGCGAGATCAATTTGGGCCTTCTCACAAAAGTCCTTTGCCTCCCTTTTGCCCTTTTCCTGGAGGGGAGCAGATAAGTTGTGATCTATTCTTGCGCCATGGCTGATTGTAGCGATTACCTGTTTTGGGTCAGGAGAAATCTTCCAATAGCTAAAAACCTTCCCCCCTATTTTCACTACGCGCAGTGCCCTCGCACCACAAGGGACAAAGTCCTGAGTTATAAAACCACAGTTCCCTGACCTTTCCATCAGGGAAAGGTGCCGCAAGGCAAGATCAAGTTCAGATTCGTTTTTAACAAGGAAGATCCCTTCACCCTCATGGCCTTTGTCGGTCTTTATTATGTAGGGAAATATGTGGGGGTCGTCTTGAATAGCCCTTCGGTAGTTCGTGAAGCTTCTCACATTTTCCCAAACCATTGTTCTTGGAAATGCAACGCCTAAATCACGAAATAGCCGCACCTGTCCCATTTTCCCTGGAAATTGGAATCTTTTGTCATAGTTTGGGAATACATGCGCACAATGCGAACGGCACATGGAATAAAGCTCAATTGAACATCCTTGTGGTAGGACCACTGCCGAGGACTTCTGGATGATCTCTTGGATCTCATTGTCGGGAGACTTGTCACCCATTATTATCTGTTTATCTGCATCAATACAGGGATGAAAAGAAAGAATCATTTGGCAGTTGATCGTTGACAAATCAATACTATTTTTTGTAGGTTATTATGTATAATTTTGCGTGAGATTAGTAGTTTAATCCAATTCCATTAGTGAGGTGTTGTCATGGCTGAATACTTAATTAATGTCTTTTTAGATGAGGAGCAACAAAAAAAAGCGCGGGAACTCGGTCTGGGAGACCAAGTAGTAGAAATAGAAGGCAGAAAAGGATTTCAAGTTCCCATGACTAAAAAGGATCTGAAAAAGCTCCAAAAAGCCTTTCCAGATTTAGAAATGGATGAATCCAATGCGTGTAAGTTACCCGGAGACCCCCAGAATCAGTTGCTAGACATCATTTTCGATATGAAGACAGTGGATGTCATGAAATTCGCAATCACAAAGCTTTATAATCCCTTGGCTGGAAAAGCACCTAGGTCAAAAGTATTTTGATAACGTGAAGCGAAATGCCGCTTCTCATGTAATTGATGCTTACTTAATGTTATTCTTTTACAAAAAAGGACACGTGGCTAGCTCGTGTTTGCAGCTTGAATAATCCAAGACATTGCTGACTACCCTTTAGCCATAGGTTCCATAAAGGAGAAATGTGCGAATGCCAATTTTCGAATTTAGATGTCTAGAGTGCGGAAGCCTCTTTGAAAAGTTGTTCATGATCCCTGAGGAGCAAGCTGAGATCTTATGCCCTAAATGCAACTCTCCCAATTTCGAACGGGTTGTTAGCAGGACCAATTATATTATGGGCGTTGGGAAGCAGGGTAAAACCCCAAAGCTGAGTTCTAAAGATTGCGGTGAAGGCAATTCATGCACGACATTGGAGCTTCCTGGATATAGCAGATAACACTTCACAGACCTACTGGTAGACAATGGACTCCTCTATTGAACTCGACGAAGAAGAAAAGGCCTTTATCAGCGATCTTTTTTTTGAAAAGATGGCACCGAAACTAAAAAAACTTAACGCACGTATAGGCGCCATACCCTGCGATTTTGCTGGCAATAAATACAAAAATTGGCTTATCCACTTTAGGTCATTGGGAGATGGATTTGAAGTGGTAGATTTCGAATATGATCCAGAAGCCCGACCTATTGATTACCCTATATAGGCGTAAAATTCGATAAGATACCCCTTCAAAGGGGCCCAAAGGAACACATCATGTCAGCTAATTTCTTTGGAAGGGAGCTAGTTAGGGAACCGCGCTGCCCATTCTGTGGAAACGTGATTGAACCACCAAAGGAGCTTCCGGTAAAGATGCCCCGTGACATGCCCGTAGGTGCTTGCCCCTGCGGGGCCGTTTATGCATGTGATGTTACAGGCCATAATATCGGCGCTGCAATGATCGAGGCACTTGTCTTCGGTTGTGGCATGGATTGGGATCTCGCATGGAGCTTACTGCCCCAAGAAGACTACTTGGAAAATATTGTTGAACACTATGATATTGTCAATCATCTCATTGTACCCGGGGGAGTATACGAAGGCCGAAGAATCTCTGGTACACTTTTTTTTATAAGACTTCAAGAAGATATCCTGGAAGTCACCGAAGAAGGAATTAGAAAAAGAATACAGAAGGCCAGACCTATTGAACCAAAACCCACCACTGAGAGGAAATCTAAACCTCCCTTGTCAAAAAAGCAGGTCGAGGAATTCGTTAGGTCCTACAAGCCCCAACCAATAATAGAGGCAAGCAAGACACACCACCAGACCATGAACAACCTGCAGCGCTTACTTTATTCTCCGGATGACAGGTTCAGAATGCGGGCGGCAGAGATCCTTGGTATGGCAGCCTCAGAGGTTGCAGAAGATAATCCCGAAGCTGTTTCCAGGTTACTTCAGCGCCTTTTCACGTCAATTACTGACACAGCAGCCTCTTCTTGGGGGGCTTTTGAGGCCATTGCCGAAATAATAAGCCGCAGGGCTGATCTCTTTGCAGGATATATCCCTCAGCTTTTTTCTTTTCTTGCCGATGATACTCGCCAAGCAGATTGCTTAAAAGCTGTGGGAACTATTGCTAAAAGTAGGCCTGATATCTTGAGGCGATATACTTTTTATTTCATTCCGTTCTTGCAAAGCCCCAAGGCCTCTGTTAGGGGATATGCAGCAATTTTGCTGGGCAATCTAGGGGCTAAAGAGGCTCGGGAGGATCTTAAAAAACTCATTAATGACCCAAATCCAATCCAGATTTACGACAATGGTTCTCTTAAAGAAAAAACAATTGGGCAAGTTAGCCACGATATTGTTAAAAATATGGAATGAAAACTCTTTACCTGCTTGCTGGCGCCGGACAGGAAATACAACTCAGAGGGCTTTCTGAAAGCGGTAAAATCAAAACATAATGAAGATTCAGCCCGTTCTGTAAATCCAAATGATTTACTTGCTCTCCTCCAAAGCTTTTCATTTCGGGAATTTTTAAAAATAATTTCTCCTCTGTTGGTGCTGTACAGAGATGATGACCCTAATGACCAGCATTTAGTCCTAAACAACTTAGAGCAACATGCTTATGAGCTATATGAAATTATCGGAAAACTTCGGCTATAAGGTCGTCTGTGGGGGTTTTTAGAATTCTAGGCATAGCCAGTAAAAGAGATGCTTTGGAGGGGTCAGTACCATCTATCCTCTCCAAAAACGCCTTTGAGAGCATATAAAGTTGCTTGTTAACTTGGTCTAGGTCAAAGCTACTATAGTACTTACCCCCTTTGAATCCGGCCTTAGAGCAAACCCTAGATTTTCCCCTAATGGTGGCGGGAATACCATATACCCTGCAGGTAATGGGGCGCGACCCATAAAGGATGCACTCATCATTCTCCCCAAGGAGAGGACATCGAATTCTTTGCCTACCTACAAGGTGAATGATTTGTTCAGAATCATTCTTGTATTTCTCCAATTTTTGCTGAAGCAAGGCCAAGTCCTTCTCTGCACTTTCACATCTTGCTAGGGCGCCCTCCCTCGTCTTCTCATCTAGCAATTCAAACTGGTTCCTAATTCTGACAGCTTCAATCAAAAACAGCCCGAAAACTGCATAGCAGCAGTCAGTGCAGTGGAGTTTGCATCTTACTTCATCTGGGGATTCTTTCTTCATCGACTCAAAAGCTCGATCTGCTTTGGAGACAATCTCCTCATAGAGCTCAAAAATCTTCTTCGTTGGTACTAGTCCGAACATTGACTTAGTCACGATTTTTTCCCACCACCATGTTGCATATAATTAGGATTTCCTATGGGGCTTTAAAAGCTCCAAAAAATCGGGGTGAACTTCAAAACCATTGGACAACGCCAAATCTGCATGTCTTACTGCCTTTTCATATTCGCCTTTGTGATAGTAGGCAACCGCCAGATTGTTGTGCCCCAAGCCAAAATCAGGAGCTAACCCAACAAGTTTTTCCCCGGTTTCAATCGCCTTGTCAATATCGCCTTTTTGTAAATACGCATTGGTCAAGTTATTCCAAGCCTGAGCTATCTTTGGATTAAGTTCAATGGCCTTTTCAAGCGCCTCAATAGCTTTATCTGTCTCGGCCAATTGGAGGTAAGCAAAACCGAGGTTAGCATAACCCCTTGCATATCTGGGCTCTATCTCGATTGCCCGAAGATTCGCCTCAATCACCTTGTCCATGCGGCCCTTCTTAAAGAATATGTAACCTAGATTAACATACCCTTCAAACATCCTGCCACTGTTGGTTACAGCATCATTAAAGGCTTCAATGGCCTCATCTAACCTTCCCTCCTTCATCAAGGCAACCCCAAGGTTATAGCTTGAATTAGCGCACTCAGGGTTATCAGCAAGTATCCTTTTTTGCTCCGCAATGAAGGATTCTGCATCTTGTGGCTTTTTCATACCTTCCCCCTCACAAACGTCAGTTCAATATTACTCAGATTCTGTCTTCGCCCAGGGTCCGGCGAGCAAATGCTGTTAGTTGGGCGAAAGAAAAGAGGTCGCAGTCTCCCCTTGGACAGCGACCTCTTAAAGGCACTTCGTGTTTTTCTGACCTCAATATAAAAGAAAGTAAGAGCTAGTGATCCTCAGTTACTCCCCTTCCTTTTAGGCCGTACATCGTAGTACTGCCCGTGGAAAAATAGATCAGTTTCCCTTCGTTGATCAATTCGGTGGCAGCCTTTTTGATCTGCCTTGCTTTTACGTCCGGCAGTGTTTTTTGTACAGCCTTTTCAAGGTCTTTGAAGTAAAATTTTGTCTTTTTACTCGACTCAGCAAACTCTATAATCGCTTTTTTAATGTCTTCCATTTTGACCGCTCCAAACTATGGGGTAAAAGTAAATATCGACTAAATGCCTCCTGCCGCTTTTGAGACTTCCCATGCTGCTTCGGTGTACTTGAACTGCGTGGAAGTCCTGTAAGTGTCATAAGCCAGTCTATAATCATCAATAAGGTGTTCTGTAAAGGGAAGATCACATTTTTCAAAGAACTTTTCCCATCCTATTCTTTCTGCCCAGTCTCCGATTCTCTCATATTTCTTTGCATCGGAGGCATAGGCCTCCAAGATCTTCTTCACTGTCTGGCACACCTCAGGATATCTAGGGAAATTATTTGGCAGGTATGGTACCACCACCTTGGAAAACTTGGGGGGATGAATTCTATTTGAGACCTTTCCACCCGCAAGTATGGTCACACCGTCACCCTCTTTATCCGACAGAGGCACCGCTAGACACATTGTATAACAGTTTCCACAGAACATGCAACGCTCTTGCTTAATCTTTACCGTTTTTTTGCCATCCTCGGTCTTTGCCGGAGAAATTGCACCCGTGGGACAAGCTGCGATTACCAGCGGAATCTCACACATTGCCTCTATTACTTCATGGTCAATAACTGGAGGCTTCCTGTGGTATCCTAGTAATGCGATGTCAGAACAGTGAACTGCACCGCACATATTCAAACAGCAGGCCATGGAGATCCGCACTTGAGCGGGAAATGTCATTCCTTGAAAATACTCGAATAGCTCGTCCAATACCGCCTTCACCATAGAAGAAGCATCGGTTGCTGGGGTATGACAATGGAGGTAACCTTGGGTATGTACGATATTGGTAAGTCCTGCGCCTGTGCCTCCGATGGGGAACTTGTAGCTACCAGAAACATGCTTGCGGCTCATGAGGTCCTTCTTTAAGGCCTCAAGCTTCTCAGGGCTATCCACCATAAACTCAATATTATTACGAGTGGTAAACCGGACGTAGCCGTCGCAATATTTGTCAGCTATCTCGCAAATCTCACGCACATGCTCCACACTCATAAACCGGCATCCACCGCACCTCACCGTAAAAACCTTATCACCTGTCTCAGAAACATGCACCAATACACCAGGCTCCAAGATTTCATGATATTTCCATTTACCATAATTTTTCTGGATAATTGGTGGAAAATATTGCCAAAAATGCCTCGGGCCAAGGTCCGTGATCCTATTCTCCATTGGTTTGTCAGGATTATATCTGCCCAATCTCTCAGTCGAAAGTGCCATCGTATATACCTCCTATCTCTTATGTTTGGCTCGGTAGTCTTTGATGTCTCTCTGCCATCCGCCAGGTACGTCTTCTTCCTTCCAGAATATATAGGGATTGCTTCTGGGTTCTTTGACCATCTGTGGCATGGGTGGAACCTCAATCACCTCCAGGAACTTGGGTACGCCATAACGTTGTATCAGCTCGCCTAGTCGCTCACGGTTCTTCCCTTCTTCCATCCACCAATCCCAAACCTTTTCAATGAGTTCTTTCACATTGTCATATGGTGGTTCAACCTTCATAAAAGGAATAGTCAACATGGACATTTGAGCACCTTCAAGAATTGGTGCCTTTGCGCCAAAGAGGATGCTCACACCGGTATCGGTTCCCGGACGTAATGCCTGAGGCATGACATTAATGCAATGCATGCATCTCGTGCATTCCTTATTATCAATCACCAATTTTCCGTCTTCCATCCGCATGCACTTTGTCGGGCAAAGATCAATAACTTCCTTTTGGATATCGAACTTACCCCAATCCTTGCCAGCATGGGCGCCACCATTAGGGGCAATTTCTCCATTTATATATGCCTGAACTGCCTCTTGGTCTATGCGGATCTCATCGCGCCAAGTTCCAATAAAGGACATATCGGCTCGCGCAATTGAAGCCACGCAGCAGTTGGGGCAGCCATCAAATTTGAACTTGAACTTGTAAGGAAATGCGGGCCGGTGCAGCTCGTCCTGATAATAATGGGTCAGCTCGTAGCACATATCTTGAGTGTCAAAGCAGGCCCACTCACAGCGTGCTCTACCCACGCAACATGAAGGGGTTCTCAGATTCGAACCGGACCCGCCCAGATCCTGCTGCAACACATGAGTCAATTCATAAAAAATGGGTTCCAATTGCTCGGTAAAAGTACCCAAGAAAATAATATCACCAGTGGAACCATGCATATTCATAAGCCCACTTCCCCGGTATTCCCAAAGGTCGCAAATGCTTCTCAGATAATCAGTATTGTAAAACTTGCTCGCCGGCTGATTCACACGCATAGTATGGAAATGTGCGATTGAAGGATACTTCTCAGGTACATCCGAATAGCGGCCTATTACACCTCCGCCGTACCCGAACACACCCACGATACCACCATGCTTCCAATGCGTTTCACCGTCGTCGAACGAAAGTTGAAGTTGCCCGAGTAAATCCTCGACGCACTCTCTTGCAATCATCATACGGTCCTCGGGCAGCTTCTGGCGGTGAAGGGCTTCCCTTTTGGCATCTGCCACAAAGCTAGGCCATGGCCCTTTCTCCAGCTCCTCAACATCAGGGATATCATGCTTGATCTTGAAATTCTTGAGCTCTTCCTCGGTATAATTATTGAGCTCTTCATCCGTGTAAATCCTTAACTCATCATACTTTAGCTCTTTTTGTGGTTCTCTAGGTTCAAAAGCCATTATGAACGCCTCCTTCTGCTATGAAAAATTTTGGTCCGTTAAGTAGTAATTAATAACCAAAAAAATAAATCTGTTATCCTTCACCTCCTCCCAAAAAATTTTCCCACCAAAATGTTTTTCAACCTTTCGGAATCGTGTCGGCCCAATCGGGCCAATTCCCTGGGTAACTATTTGTGAATATTGGAACTAGTTTATTTTCCAAATGCTTAAGTCGTCACTTATAGCTAAATCAATTGTTTTTTGTCAACAAAAAAACACTGATATTTCTATTGACAATCGAGTGCTCAAGCACTATCTGCTCATCATAGGTGGAAGCCAAGAAAACATGAGCAGACAACAATGAATCTCTTCCTGCCCCGGATTACCATCGCGGCCCTTAGAGGGGGCTCCGGCAAGACGATCGTATCGCTGGGACTCATATCCTTGTGGAAAGACATGGGCCTTTCCGTAACCCCCTTTAAAAAGGGGCCTGATTTTATTGATGCTGGCTGGCTCTCCTTTGCTGCCAGTACACCATGCTATAATCTTGACCCATTTTTGATGACTGAGGACCAGATAATTAGCTCTTTCTTAAAGTACACGAAAAATACAGATTTTGCATTGATAGAAGGAAATAGAGGGCTTTTTGACGGGGTAAACATTGAAGGCACATGCAGCACTGCGGAACTAGCCAAGACGCTGGCATCGCCGGTACTATTAGTAGTCGATGCCACCATGGTCACCAGAACAACGGCAGCTTTGGTAAAAGGCTGCCAAAGTTTCGACCCCGATCTGTCCATTGCAGGGATAGTAATCAATCGGGTGGCCACCGGAAGGCAGGAAAAACTAATAAGGCAAACCATCGAACATTACTGTGATATTCCTGTCGTAGGAGCAATACCCAGGAAAAAGGAAAACCCATTCCCGGAGAGGCACATGGGCCTAGTCCCACATCATGAAAGAGCCCTTGCAAAAAAGGCCATCGATTGGACTAGAAACCTTGTTAGGAATCAACTGGACGCTGAAAAAATCTTGGAAATCATGAAAGGGGCTGGCCCGATCTCTCCACAGGCAACGCTGCCCGAGGACTCTGAAGGGCTGAAAATTCTGAATGGCCGACGCCCAAAGGTAGGCGTTATCAAGGATAGCGTATTTTGGTTTTACTACCCCGAAAATCTTGCAGGCCTTCACGATTTTGGGGCGGAGTTAATCGAAATTAACTCGATCCAATCACCTTCTCTGCCAGATATCGATGCCCTTTATGTTGGCGGTGGATTCCCGGAAACTCAGGCCGAGGCCCTCGCAGAAAACTTGGGCTTCAGAGAGGATCTGAGAAAGGCAATTGAGCGCGGCCTCCCTGTTTATGCTGAATGCGGCGGATTCATGTTCTTGGGGAAAGAACTGCTTATAGGTGGCAAAACTTTCCCAATGGCGGGAGCCCTACCCGTATCATTTGCCTTGGAGAGAAAGCCCCAGGGGCACGGGTACACAATTCTTGAAACCGTAAACCAGAACCCTTACTACAGACCGGGCGAAATACTGAAAGGACATGAATTTCATTACTCAAGGCCTATCCTTGCAAGAGACGCGGCGTTAGAGCCCGTTTTCAGGGTCCTCAGGGGCAATGGAATAGATGGTATGAACGACGGGTTGCAAAAGAAGAATCTGCTTGCCACTTACACACACATCCACGCGGGTGGGAATCCTGATTGGGCCAAACGAATACTCAAGGTGGCAAAGGCATTTAATGCCCAGAAAAAATTTTGGGAATCTGAAAAGAGGAATTGACAGAAAAAAAATTTTGGTTTATAAGCAACAATTCAAACAAATTTGTGAAAGAAAGCTCGTAGCAATACCAAAATAAAAAAGGAGGAAAGTCACTATGCCAACAGTAGAATTCGAAGGCCACACCTTCAACGTTGACGAGGACGGTTTCATTGACGATTTCAAGAACTGGAATGAGGCCTGGGTCCGCCATGTGAAGCAAACAGAGGGAATCGAAGAACTGACCGATGAGCACTGGAAAGTTATTAATGTGCTTCAGGATTACTACAAGAAGAACGGTATCGCCCCAATGGTAAGGATTCTTTCGAAGGTCACCGGATTTAAGCTCAAGAAGATCTACGAACTTTTCCCCTCTGGCCCAGGTAAGGGAGCCTGTAAGATGGCTGGACTACCCAAGCCTACCGGTTGCGTGTAAAAACCTCTTCTAATTATTTATCACTTCAACCAATTGGAGCGCAAAAGGCGAATGGCCTCTTGCGCTCCTTATTTTTCCTAAATAGCCACTGGGTTATAAGACAGCCCTTGGCTTCCTGGTCTAGGACTCCTTTTCCTTAGTCAAGAGCCTATACAATTCGGG
>DQZA01000045.1 GCA_011042035.1 Desulfobacteraceae bacterium | reverse complement strand
TCATCTATCATGAGCCGTGGGGGAACAAGCCGCTTTCCGACGTCACCCTTATTGCCGTAGGGGTGATTGTACTCGGCGTCATGTTTGCTCTTTGCTTTTTCTTCTTCTCCCTTAAGCTGGAAACGGTGGTCACCTCCAAAGGTGTGTTCGTGAGGCTCTTTCCCTTAGCCAAGCGGGTCATCCCGTTTGATGAGATTGTCAAATGCACTCCGACTACCTATAGTGCAATAAAGGAGTTCGGGGGCTGGGGTGTGCGCAGCGGCGCACGAGGCAAGGCACTGACGATATATGGAGATCAGGGTGTTGAGCTGACGCTAAAGGATGGCCAGATATTATTGATTGGATCCCAGCGTCCAGAGCAACTCCATCAGGCCATTTCACAATACATTGGTTAGCAGCCAATCCCACCTTTCTACACCCTCCTCGGCTCTAAAACCATCTTCACCCCTTCTAGGATCATTTCTAATTTCTCCTTCGAGACCTTTCCAATTCTATCTAGTAGATCTCGTTTATCCACAGTGTAAAGCTGGGTCACATTAACCACACTTTTTTTCGGCATGTTCGCTTCGCCCTTCTCTATGACCACGTTACCTGGCGACTTGGCACGCCTCAAGTTTGACGTAATCACACACACAACTACCGTGTTTATCTTACTCGCATTGAAAACATTGTTCTGGATAACTATGTGTGGGTGTTTATGTCCGGGACTAGAGCCCCTTGGCGCCCCCAGATCAACCCAGTATATCTCACCTTGCTCAATCAACTTTTGCCCTCCAACAAGGCCCGCCCGTGCCTCTTCTTGTGCCTTTTCTTAATCTCATTTTCCTCTTGAGTCTCTTCTACATGCGCCTCATTTATCTTCCGAAGCAAATCCTCTGACTCTTTCTTGCGCAAGTATTCCTCCACCGCAATTGAAAAGACCCTAGAGCGAGGGACACGTAATTCCTTGGCGATCTCATCCACCCTTTCCAAGAGGTCTTGTTTAATGGAAATTGCTGTTTTCATACTTTGGCCCATCTCGCTAAACTCCCTCTAACCATACTATATATCATACTAGTAGTATGGTAGAAATTCATACTAATATGATTACCCTCTCTACCATATCAGGTCAACAAGTTTTTTCGAAAAATGTCTTGAGGAATATGCGAGGTTCGCGGCAAGGTTGGTAAAACTTCTTGATTTCCACCAATATTGTGCATAACTCTAAGGGAGTTAGGGCGCAAATAACTTTATCAAACGTACACAAAAAACACGGAGCAACCCTACAGGCCAAAACCTGGACGAGGCAATAATGAAAGGAAAGGTAATTCCCTCAGAAAGGGTAAAGCTCCGGTTCCTCATCGAGCAGGTCAGGAATCTCCTCAGGCGCGCAGGTTTTAACTTTCTTCAATAAAGAGCGGTACCTCTTGATCTCAAAAGGCCTCTCCTCCTTCATGGCCTTCAACATGAAAGGCAGCAGTATTGTGCCGATAAGGTGGATGGTGTCATGATGCGAATAGCCACGCTCCCGCCGGGCCTGATAAAAGTCAACGGCTTCTCGGGGGTCCTTAGCCGCCAATTGCCCCTCAACAGCAGAATGAATTAGAACATGCAAAAAGGGATTCACGTCAGTCTCAGGATCAAAATCCCGTTCGAGCAGACTTACAATCTCGGAAGGTTGGAAAAACTCCTCTTCGTGTTCCAACATTGCCTGCGCAATTCGTTTTTCTTCATCCTTCAGTCCGTCGAGATCCCCTTCCTTGGCCCTTTGAAGTAGCCTCAGGAAGACCAGGCGAAGTTGAATTTCAGCTACTCTGTTTAACCCCTCATCTATATAGTCATCCGCAGAAGCAACCTCATCATTGAAGTTCTCTCCTTCTTCATCATATTGGTCCCCAAACATCATCTCCCAGTGCTCTTCAGGATCAGTGAAGACAACCTCTTGCGGATCGAAATCTTCCGGATCAAACTCTTCGCCTAACCATTCAAGCGTTTGCGCATATTCTTCGTGATCAGGGTCTGAGAGCACCTCCAGCATATCTTTATAGCCCCATACACCGCCACAATCTTCAGGAGGGCATGCCCTCTTTCCCTTCAGGCATATGGGATAAGACACACCCTTTTTCGCCGGGACAATCTTTTCAAGCTTGATCTCGTGCTCCCAGTCATCCCCGAAGTCATAGGTATAGATGGCCTTCGGGTTCTCTAGTGTGAAATACGACGATATTGGTGTTCTCCTTCCATCAAGGACCTCTCTCCCAAAATCCTCAAAGTCCTTGTCAGGAATACCTATTTCTTGATAAAGCCCTGTCCTGGGATTAACCATTTCAAAGCAGTGCAGGTGACCGTCAAACCATCCCATGGCATCCTGGATTGCCACATGGAGATCCCAGAAGGTGTAGTCCTCTGGGACCTGTATTCTTCGCCATATGGGCGGGCGGATGCCCTTCAACGTGACCTTGAATTGATATACCTTATGTGGTGAGGTAGGCATTGCTATCTTTCCTCCATGTTTAGCACTGACCCCAACACTTTACACCCCACCAAAAGCCCTAGCAAGCCCTAAAACGAACAATAAGACAATTAGGCTGATGTACTTGTATTTACTTGACTCAATGGCGGGAAAGGCATAAAGTAGTGTTGAGCACTACTTTAAAAGGGGCTTGGAGCATGAAAACAATCAGTGCTAGCGATGCAAACCGGAACTTTTCAAAGCTTCTTAGGGCCATCAGCCATGGCGAGACAATAACAGTGGTCTCTCGAGGGAAACCAATTGCCACGATCTCCCCGGCAAGGCGTGACGTGGCTTTGCAAGGAATGGCAAAGAGGAGATTGATTGAGAGGTTGAGGAAACAAAAACCAATCGGGCCACGCAAATGGACACGAGAAGGGCTCTACGAGTGAATAGGTGAAAGTAGCAATTGACACAAATGTCATGGCATATGCCGAAGGAATCGGTGATCCGCTCCGGTGTAATAAGGCGCGGGCGCTCGTGGAAAAGATCCCGCTAGAACTAGTAGTTCTCCCTGCACAGACCCTGGGTGAGCTCTATCGAGTTCTTACTGCAAATGGGGGATTTGACTCCGTTGCCGCAAGGGCATCGATTCTTTCATGGGCCGATACCTTTGAGATAGCCGATTCAACATGGACGGCCTTTAAATCCGCATTCGACTTAGGGATGGATCACAAGCTCCATATCTGGGATGCGCTGATCCTATCGGTGGCTGCCGAAAATGGTTGCCGCATTCTTCTGAGCGAAGACTTCCAACCGGGCTTCACATGGCACGGTGTGACCGTGGTAAACCCCTTCCTTGACGAATCCTCCCCATTGCTCCGAGGCATCATATAGCGCTTTACATCTCCCTGCCATCAATAAATATTGCCTCCACCAGTGACACAAAGCGTGCATTTTTACCCATTTCTGGTTTGACCGGTTTTGGGTAATACTAATGCTAACTTATTGTAATATAAGTCTTTCTTAAGCATAGAACGACCTTAATATCCCATACATCTTGTAAATTACTACCCAAAAGTGGTTTGACCGGAAATGGGTAAGGTCATACAAGATTTTGTGGTGGCAACCGAAGCCCCATGCTATTGGGGAAATCTGCCATACAGGTCAAGCCCATCACAATGAAAAAAGATCGTTTTACGGTAATGTTCCCGGTTTCTTAATACTCAGGTTAAACATACAAGGCAGGGCGGGGGCGAAAATGACGTCCGTGATCTCTTTTTGGTCTTTCTGATCCCATCCTTGCTAACCCAGATGGCATGCCCACTACCACCTATAAATAACCGTGTAGGCCACTGATGACTTGCCGTTGGGTTTAATTGAAAGCACATACTCTATCGTACTTGCGTTGATTTTCTTGTGCCCCACTGTTTCACTCACAATTTCCCACTCACCCCAAGAATTCAGACGCTCTAAAACGTGCACTGTTACAGGTTTATCCTTGTGGTTCCTGACCTCTATTTCCCGGGTCTCCTGCCTCGCCCTTTTGCCAAGAACCTTCTCATTGGTCTTCTTCCTCTGCCCTACAATATCGAAGGCATTTCCCGCGGTAAGCACGATCTCTTCGTCTTTGGGTGTGTGATCTATCCTGTCTTCACCAATGAGCTGTTTGGAACCATCAACGTCCTCTTTGTACAGCCTTACTTTGCCCGCTGGAAGTGGGATACCTAAACCTATTTCCTTTTTATTCTTAAACCGGATCTGCACCTGGACTTTAGCCTTTTGAGTATCTCCGGCATAAGACCAAAAACTCCTTCTACTATCGAGCACAAATCTCTTCTCTACAGTGATGCCCTTCGATGTCACAAACTCAATCTGCTTTGTTTGATTATTTTTGATGTCTACAGGTCGCTGCACTTCATAAAGGTGATACTCAAACAAGGGCCTTTCTTTTACGTGAGGGGCTGCAGCAGCCACTGTCTTCTCATACACAACCCTTGGCATTGGCCGCTTCTTCGCCTTATGAAGCTCTCCTGCCACCAGCTTGAGACGCGCCTGCTTGAAGGTCATCCCCGCCCCATTATTCACGGTTACCCAGCCATCGAGATCAGCATGGGTGTCATCGGGGGAAAGGGATAGCACATAGTCGGCGTGCCAACCAATTCCGCCCGTGATGTAAGCCACCTCCACGTCCTGCCGCCCGGCCTTCTGCGCCCGCAACAGCCACATGAGGGTGGGCCTGGTGATCAGGCCCTCTGGCAATGAAGGGAAACGAATCTCCTTTACTTGGTCCCGGGAGACGATGATGGTAGAGCCATCCTTTTCCTGGATAATCAACCCACCTGCTGTGCCAAGGAGCTTTCCCCGGTACCCGGTGCCATCTTTGGTCATGGCCTCGATTTCTTCGTCCAGGTATTTTTGAAGAAGCTTGTCGGTGCTCACCAGGTCATACTCAAAGTTTTGTTCCAGCACCACCGTCCCCTTTGGATCAGTTAGGAGTGAGGGACGCAAAATGCACACTGGTGGGGTCGATACTGGCCGCCACATCGGTAAAGCGTACTTCATTCAAGCCCTTTTTCAGCTTAAGGGAACGCTGCTCATTTACCAAGGCACGATTGTCATTGTAAACGGTAACGTTTAATGCGGATGCTAATGCGGCTCCTGCGCATAATATGCAAAGGCTTATTGCAATTGTACAAGTAACTAGGCGTTTCATTGTGCCTTCCTCCCAGGTTTAGGATTCCTTCTGTCGGTCCAACTGACGCGAATAAGCGATCACTTACACTTCAAAATTTATAATTCGACATTCAATATTCATTATTTCTCTGCTTCCAACCTCCTAGCCTCTTACCCTTTTAGCCCTGCCATCAATTCTTTCGGCGTCACACCCTTCTCAATACAAGCCTCCCACATCTTGTTGCCCATCTCGTAAAACTGCTTTTTGTCTTGCACAATGGGCTGGGTAATCTTGGCTATTGCCTCAGGCGATATCTTACTGTTTTGTACAATCTCTTTTCCTGCTTGCTCCGTAGCCTTGAATATCTCATTCACCTTTTCCTTGAAAAAAGGTAGGTCCAGGACCTCGGCAAGGGGCCTGTATATCTCGCCCACTACAATTCCGTATTGACCATAGACAAAATTTACCCATGCTGAGAGCTGATCAAATACTTCAGGTTCAGGGAATCCCGCAACTGATAGGAAGCAAAGCTTGGGATGTTTGTGCCGCAATGGATGGTAGGTCTTTCCCCCGTGCTCCCTGAAAAAAGGCTCAACAACCGGAAGGGTCCTTTCAATAAAGGTCTTCATGGCCGCGTTCATGGTGTAGTGATATAGGGGCGTGGCGTAGATTGCTATATCCGCCTCAAGCCACTTGGGGTAAAGCTCGTTACTCATGTCGTCTTTATGCACACATTTGCCAGGCGTCTTTGTCCAGCATGTGAAACAACCAGTGCAGCTATTGATCTTTTTCTTCCTAAGATTGACTACCTCCACCTCTGCCCCTGCCTCGCGCATGCCTTTGACAAGATGATTCAACATAAGTTCCGTTTTGCTTTGGCCGCCAGTACGTGGACTGCTGTTCAATGCGAGTACTTTCATTTTGCCTCCTTTTGGGATTGAAGGTTACCATGGATTATTCGAAACCATTGAAAATATGTAACCGCCCATATGTGTAACATAATGCGGGGCTTATGGCACCAAGTAAGTTCTGCTGTTCGTTTAGTTAGGCGCTGGGGCAATTACCTAAATCCAAATGAGAGACAGCGACACTAGACATTTTTGTAATGCTTAGCTATTGATTATCGCATTAACTCTTGCCAATTCAATCAGGATTTCTGTAATATCTAAATTGGGTGCCAGTTATACACAATACTTATCAACAAGAGATCGCGATGCAAAAAGACATCTACGAAATGCTTCGAGAGCAATTGGACAAATACTCTGTGGGTTTTCCCAAAACAGAGTCCGGTGTGGAGATGAAGATACTCCACAGGTTGTTTACCGAAGAAGAAGCAAATATGTATCTTAACCTTACCATGCTCCTTGAGGCTCCTGAGGCGATTGCACAGCGCATGGGCCGCGAAGCAAAGGACATACTCCCAATACTGGAGTGCATGTTTGAAAAAGGCTTAGTGTTCAGGTTGAAGCGAGGAGATTCGGTCAAGTACGCTGCGGTCCCCTTTGTTATCGGGTTTTATGAATTCCAGCTCAACAGGATGGACAGGGAACTTGCCCAGCTTTTTGAGCAATACTTTGAAGAGACCTTTAGCGAGCATGCCTCCAGGCAAACGGTGCCTATGCGCACCATTCCAGTTAGAAAGGCCATCAGCGTCTCTTGGCCAGTTGCTCCATACGAAGATGCGAGAGAAATAATCAAGCAAAAGGACCGAATTGCCGTTGCCAACTGTATTTGCCGTACCCAAAAGGGATTGATAAATGACGGATGCGACAAACCCCTGGAGGTCTGCTTTTCCTTTGGCTCACATGCGGAATACTATGTTGAAAGGGGAATGGGTAGGTGGATCAGCCAGGATTCTGTGTCACCACGTGCTCGACAGGGGCCCTAAGTTTGGAGCCAAAACCCCAAGAGCAGCGTCGCGAGCCACCGCCCAGGGCCAGGGACACGATTATGCAGCTCGCTAAGGAGAGGGGTAAAACGCTTATACCAATAGCCCTTGGGGGCCATGCGCAGAAAACTTAACGATCTCGTAACAGGAATGATTCTACTGCAGCTCACTGGTGGCTGGGCCCTATGGCCTGGAATACCTGTTTTTGAAAAAGGGCGATCCCCTCCCTCACCAACTGGGAAATGGAAACCTTCCACTCCGCCGCCTTTGGCCCTTAGCCAATTGGCCTGCTCTTCTTTGATCTGGATTTGCATTCTTATCATATTTGAGGCACCATGATGTCATGACTTAATCATGATACCATCACACCGCTTATATCTCTTCGGTCAAGGTCAAAATGGTGGCTTTCAGCAGGGATCATTGAGGAGAGGATGGAAAAAGGCCTCGGGCTGTTGATTCCTTCCCACCATTTACATTCCTGTTATCATCTTTTTCCCTGGACCTCGATGTATCGTGTCTTTTTCTTTTCCCTGGGGAGAGTCTCAGGAGGAACCCACTGGAATTTGGGAGTAACCCTGATCTCTTCCCTAAAGTACTGGGTCATCTCCAGTTCAAGCGCAGAGAGGTCCCTTTCCTTTACACCCACGCCGTACTCGATCTTAATGTTCAAGGGGGGCTGGACAAGGGGTCCTGGTTTGTCCAGCAGGATCCGGAAATGCCCTGTGACCCGCGGAGAAAACTTGAGGATGGCAGCCCGTATGGCCTCGGGGTAAACATTTACGCCCTTTACGATCAACATTTCATCTGCCCTTCCAATAATCTTGAACCGAATACCTGGCATGCCACAGCTGCAGGGCTTAGTAAAAACCTGCAAGATGTCCCCGAGCGCATAACGCATGAAAGGCCCTCCCTCCCAGTCCAAAAACGTGAAGACCATTTCCCCCATCGCCCCGTCCTCGATTTCTATGGGCTCCTTTGTTTCCGGGTCAACGAGCTCCAGCAGGCAGTGGTCTTCGGATACAAAGTGCATTCCGCTGAACTGCTCGGGAGGCTCGTCACAAGAGATGCCGTGAAACGCATGGCCACCGCCTGTGTGGTCGAATACCTTGGCCCCAAAGCCATCTGCCAAGGCCTTCCTCACCTCCGGATTGCCCCCACCTGGCTCCCCTGCGCAGAAAAACCACCGCAGACCCAGCTCTCTGGCCGGTTTGCCTGTAAGCTCAGGGCACCGCTCAATCACGTACTGGCCAAAGGAAGGGGTTGCTATAATAGCCACAGGAGAGGTAAGCCTCACAAACTGGAGCACCCTCTTGGTCCCGCCCTCTATACCCACTGGCACCACGCAGGCACCCATGTGCATGATCCCCTGTGAGAGGGGAAGCCCTCCGGTGAACATGCTGAGGGATAGGGCCTGAAGCATCACGTCACCCGGTCTGATGCCGGCCCGCCAGTATTTCCTAGCATGCATCTCATTGACGATCTCCACATCGTGCCGAGTCAAGGTGTAGAGAGTAGGGGTCCCTGTGGTGCCGGAGGTGGCATTCATCCTCACGATCTTTTCTCTTGGGGCGCAGGCTAGGAGGGCATAAGGATTTCCGTATCTTTCAATGGATTCCTCTTGCGCCTGCCTGTGCTCATCCTTGGTCATAAGGGGGATTTTGGCAAAATCTTTAAAGCTTTGGATATCCTCTGGCCTTGCACCTACCTGATCAAATTTTGCCTTGTAAAACGGTGAGCGTTCATAGTTATAGCGTACCTGGGCCTTCAGCCTCTTTAGTTGAAGTGCCCTGAGTTCGTCTCGGGAAAGGGCCTCTATCTTTTCGTTCCAAAGTTTTCTTTCTGGATGGTTAGTCATTTTTCTCTCCCTCAAATCAACCAAAATTTCATGAGTTCTTATACATATCAGCAGGGCATTGCCTTAGCCCTTGCGCTCGCAGATTTCAAGCAGGATTTGAGCGGTGCTCTCAGGCCGAAAAAAGGCCACCAGCCCATGGCTTCCCTGCCTGGGGAAACCATCTATCACTTCTGCGCCCTTTTGTTGGAATTGCTCCAAAGAGGCAAAGACATCCTTTACCCTGAAAGAAACATGATTGATTCCCTTGCGGTCTCCCATGGTCCTTCGGGCGATCCCCTCCCTTTGGTCCATGTACTGGATCAGCTCAAGGTCCACGTTACTGGCCTTCAAGGTGGCGATCCTCAAACCTACCTCATCCATATCCAAGACCCTGGCAGGCTTGAGATCAAATAGGTTTTCAAACAACCTCAGGGCCTCATCCAGGTCATGGACGATCATACCGATGTGATCCACATAAGGTTCATTCATTTGCCTCTCCCCTCAGTCTTTGCGTTGCTATCTCGTCAACTTCCAATGTTTCTGGGTCCATGACTATACCATAATCCTCGCGTGCGCTCCCGATGGAGACAACGCCGTTTCGAACGTCCTCTAGGACCCTCTCCAGGGGCCGCTCGAGTGGATCGCCGTATCCCCCACCGCCTCCGGCTATTTCATAGAAAATGCTTCCCTTGGGGATATCGCGGATGATCTCCTTTGATTTTGCCACCCTTACGGTCCCATCTGGGTAACGCAGCTCGATCCTATTGGCGCTTCCGGGCCTTCCGCCAAATATGCCAAAGGCACGGGCCTCCTTTTCAATACCATCGCCAAAGGCAATGCCCGTAACCTTCTCTCCTTGGATCACGAATTCCGTCTCCACGCCCAGCCCCCCCCTCCATCGGCCCGCACCGGCCGAATCCGCCAGGTATTCGTGCTTGATGAGGAAGTGGGGATCGTGAACTTCAAACATTTCGTAATCCTGAGCAAGGATGCCTCCTGCGCAGTTTATAAGCCCGATATGATCGTAACCGTCGGCCATCCATGTTCCGCCTGAGCCCCCTTTTAGTGCCAGGAAGAGGATGTCAACATATGGTCTGTTTTTCCTTGGATCGTGACCTGTCAAGGTAAATCCCAAGAATCTGTTCCACCCTGCAGTGACGCGCCTAGGAAGGGCCTGAGACATGGCCTTGAAAATGGCGTCCGAGATGGGCCCGGTGATGCTGTTGCCGAATGTAGTGGCCGCAGGAAACCGCGCATTTAAAAACGAGCCTTCTGGGTTTATGATCTTGATGGGCTGAAGGATTCCATCGTTGTGGGGGATATCCGGATTAATGAGCATAAGGAAGGTAAGAAATACTGCAGAGGCCGTAGCCGCATACGGGGCGTTGACAAACCCCTCAGTCTGAGGAGAGGACCCGGTGAAGTCAAAGGTAATCTCCCCTCCCTTAACCGTTACATCCAGGTTGATCTTCATTGTGGAGCCTTCGTGGATTCCGTCATAGAAAACAATGCTCTCCCCGTGGTAGGTTCCCTCCGGTATACCGCTGATCTCACTTCTAACCATTTTCTCTGTGGCCTCAAAGAGATATTGGATGTGGTCCCTGAATGTGTCGAGGCGATATCTTTGCAAAAGGGCCTTGATACCCCGCTCACCCACCACACAGCCTCCTATTTGCGCCTTGATGTCTTCTGCAACAATGTCGTAGCGGATATTGGCGAAGATAAGGTCCCACACATCTTTGCGGAATGTGCCCTTTTCGTAGATCTTCACAGGTGTTATCCGAAGGGCCTCCTGCCAGACCTCACGGGCCTCTGGGTTGTAGCCGCCTGCCACGGCACCTCCAATGTCGGCCTGATGACCTTTGCACACAGCCCATGCCACCAGCACATCCTCATGAAAAATGGGTTTGAAGACAGCCACGTCCGCGTTCTGGTTTCCGCCGGTGAACACGTCGTTGTGAAGGATCACATCACCAGGATGGATGTCGTCTCCGAAGTACTCCACTATATACTGGCACGCCGGCTGGATGGCAAAGGCCAGAACCGGTATGTATTCGGTCTGCTCCAGCATC
>DQZA01000294.1 GCA_011042035.1 Desulfobacteraceae bacterium | reverse complement strand
TTTGGTGTTGACATGTTTGAGCTTTCAGCAAGTGTCCTCAGGGCGCGATTAGTGCGCAAACCACCTTGGTTGAGGACAAGGCTTCCCAATACTGCTACCTTTGGAAGGGTTAACAATATTCTGCGAGGGGCAGGCCTTCACACAGTCTGTGAAGAGGCCCTTTGCCCAAACAGGTGGCAGTGCTATTCGCGCAATACCGCGACGTTTTTGATTTTGGGGGACTGCTGCACGCGCAATTGCAGCTTTTGTGCTGTTCGCAGCGGCGTCACCCAGCCGCCTGACCCGGAGGAGCCTCGTAGGGTTGCAGAATCAGCGGCGGAACTAGGACTTGATTACGTTGTGGTTACCTCTGTGACCAGGGATGACCTTGCTGATGGAGGGGCCGGGGCCTTTAGAGAGGTGGTGGCCCGTATTCGAGAGAGGTTGCTCAGGGCACGGATAGAGCTCTTGGTGCCTGATTTCAGGGGGGATAAAGAGGCACTAAGGACGGTGTTATCAGCCAGACCTGATGTGTTAAATCATAATGTGGAAACCGTTCCGCGGCTCTATGGGAGGGTTCGCCCTGGGGCAAGCTATACGCGGTCCCTGGAGGTATTGAAGGCGGCCAAGGAAATTGACGGAGGGGTAGTTACCAAGTCAGGCCTGATGCTGGGCCTGGGAGAAAAAGACAGGGAGATAGATCAAGTGCTCTCCGACCTTCTGGATGTTGGGTGCGACGTTATTACTTTGGGGCAGTATTTGCCGCCCTCTCCGGCTCACATAAAGGTTGCACGCTATGTCAGGCCAGAGGAATTTGAGCGGTGGAAAGAAAAGGCTCTGGGTATGGGATTCAAGGCAGTGGCCAGTGGTCCCTTGGTAAGGAGTTCCTATAGGGCAAAGGAATTGTATGAACAGGTTCGAGGATCTGAGAACCAATACCATCAGACACTGGGGAAAATGGCATGAAATATTCAGAGGCAAAGGCACAGCAACGCTTGGCCCCTCAATATCATGACAGAGGCGCTTTCAGGGATTCACGAAATGCTAGGCGTGGGCACGTTGTTCACGGACGAAGAGGGCAAGCCCGTGGTACACGTACATGCTGCAAATGGAAGGGGTGACTCGACCAAGACAGGTTGTATTCGGCGTGGGGTGGTTACCTGGCAAACAGTGGAGGTGATATTGTACGAACTGAAACAGTGCAGTGCAAAAAGGGTCTTGGACAGGGATCTTGGATTTAGCTTGTTGCAGCCCTAGGCAAGCAGACATTGGTTGCTTGCGTTGACACAGACCCCTGCTCTTATGTCTCCTGGGCGAGTAAACCGCTGCGGGAGGTTTATGGTCAATTGATTAAAGATATTGCCAGAGTGGTGGAAAGGGAGGAGAGTAATTGAAATGCCTGAGCCATTGCTTATAGAGATTCCACAGGAAAAGGCAGGATTCAATGGGTTCATAGGTGCTTGGTTGATCCAGGATGGACCTACTGTACTAGTGGACGTGGGACCAGCGAACACCGCGGACCTGCTAATAGCTAAACTAGAGGACCTTGGGATTTCGAGACTAGATTATGTATTTACAACTCACATTCACATTGACCACGCTGGCGGCCTCGGCCCGATACTGTCAAGGTACCCTGAGGCTATGGCAGTCTGCCACGAAAAAGCCATCAAACATGTGGTAGAACCGCAAAGGCTGTGGGAGGGTAGCCTCAAGGTGCTAGGAGAGATAGCAAAGATGTACGGGCCCCCCCAGCCTGTGGCATCCAAAAGGATTATCCCGCACCCCCAGTTAAAGTTAGAGAACTTACTAATAGTGGATACACCAGGCCACGCACCTCATCACCTTTCTTATCAGTACAATGGAAGGTTGTTTGCAGGTGAGGCTGCAGGGAATTACTTGACTTTTAATGGTAAAGATTACCTGCGCCCAGCAACCCCGCCGAGATTTTTCCTGGAAATGTTTATATCATCCATAGACAAGCTTCTTGAGTTACCTGACCAACCAATATGTTATGCGCATTTTGGTGTTGCGCCAAGTTCCCGCACCATGCTTGAGAGGTTCAAGGCCCAGATTCTTTTTTGGGCTGATCTCATCAATAAGGAAATGAGGAAGGGGGGGGATAATTTACTGGACAGATGCGTGGAAAGGCTCCTGGCAGAAGATAAAAATCTTAGTGCCTTTGAGGAAATGGACCCTGATACGAAGAGACGTGAACTAAACTTTATGGCCAATGCCATGAAGGGTTTTGTTGGATATTTTCAAGATAATGATTGAAAAGAGAAGCTAAATGTTTATTATTTAAGTATGGAATAATTAAGGAGTGGACCTGAAGAACATGACGGGAATTAATAACCAAGCAGAGAAGGCAAATTTCCGCTATTTGCTAGAGGCAGATGGGGCAGAGCGCTTGGAAGATAAGCTAAAGATAATCGATGCGTTCCTGGGCACAGAGGATCACATTACTTTAGAGGATCTGCGAAGAATCCTAAGGGAAAGAGGCTGTGACTATGGATCTGATTTCGTAATGCAAACCCTGAACCGGATGGTAGAATTGGGCTTTGCACAAAGAAAGAAATTTGAAGGGCAGCCTATTCGCTATGAACACAGGCACTTGGGTAAGCACCACGATCACCTTGTGTGCACAAAGTGTGGCAGGATCATTGAGTTTGAAGAGCCAGAGATCGAGCAGCTTCAGGCAGAGGTAGCACGAAGGCACGGGTTTCAGATGCTACAACATAAAATGGAGATATATGGGCTATGTTCCGATTGTCTTGCAAAAAGGAAGCCCCTGATGCCGCTTACAATGGCAAAGGCCGGCGAGCGGGTGGTTGTTACAGACATAGCGGGAGGAGTTACCGCAAGGGGCCGTTTAGCGGCTATGGGTTTGAGGAGGGGTGATCTTTTAGAGATAATAAGCAATGACGGAAAGGGAAGACTTGTGCTGGCCCATGACTGCACCAGGCTGGCCCTTGGAAGAGGAATTGCACATAAGATTTTGGTTACCACCTCTGACAAACCAGAAGAAGCGGTCTGTGAAAAAGGAAAGTCCAGGTGACGGTTTTAGGCCACCTTCTGTAACCACTGTCTCAACTTGTCGCGGACGGATCTCATAAAATTTTCTGCAGGGCTCCGCCTGTTATAAAGAGCTCTTTCACGCCTTGTTACCATTTCAGGAACATGGCGGAGTTTCATTTTGATCACCGCCATTTCATCGTCCCTGATTAGTCTGTCATAAATCTTGGTCAGTGGATAAAACTTACACTCGCTCGAGGAAACTGATGCAGCCCAGTCCAATATATAGGGGTTACCATCGGAGGCGACAATTACATTGGGTGTTCTTTTTAGGTCACAGTGGGCTATACCGCGTTTGTGAAACGCATCTATAAGGTCCTTGAGCTTTTCGAAGAATGACGGGGGAAGATGCCCTTCTTTTTCAATCTGTTTAACAGTCTTGCCATCGATGAATTCGGTTATGATGGCAAGTCCGTCTAACACACCGTAATACCTTGGTATCCCTTTAATTCGGCCTAATCTTCTGTAGGCCTTAGCCTCTCGCCATATGAGAAATCGCCCGAAGAGATTTCTATAAAAGAATCTGTTGTGGCTAAAATCCTTGACAACCAGCCTTTTTCCCTCTTGCTCCACCAGCCATATTATGGGGCGAGTACTGGTGGACGGCCTAAGGACCTTGGTGGATTTCTGTGGTAAATTACCTAGCGTGAAGTATAGACACATCTCAGTCCGTATAGTACTTGAAGTAGGCTGCACACGTCCCTTCGCTGGAGACCATACAGGGTCCAATAGGGGTTCTGGGAGTGCATCTGGTGCGAAAAAGTTTGCAATCAGGAGGCTTAACAGACCCCTTTAGGATTTCTGCACACCGGCAGCCCGGGGGATCTTCAGCATGAGGAACCTCCAAGTCAAACCTTGTTCTTGCATTGTGCGTCCTATATTCGGGGCGGATGGCAAGTCCGCTGTCGGGAATAATGCCAAGCCCGCGCCACGGGGCATCACACGGCTCAAATATGTCATGCATGAGCTTTAGCGCCTGTTGATTGCCAGAGGGTTGGACGCCCCTCACATATTGTATCTGAACTTCGGCTCGTCCACCCCTTAATTGTTCTGCCAACATCAATATTCCCTGGAGGATATCTACAGGTTCGAATCCTACCACAACACACGGGGTATTGTAATTGGTCACTATTTCTTCGTACGCAGAGGTGCCTATCACGGTGGTCACATGACCTGGGCAGATGAAGCCATCAATGTGAAGCTGGCCGCTTTGTAGCAATGCGTGCATGGCAGGGGGAAGAAGTTTGTGAGCAGAAAGTACACAAAAATTTTCAATGCCATTATCGCTAGCTGTCTTTATGGAAGCGGCGACAGTAGGTGCTGTTGTTTCAAAGCCAATGCCTAGAAACGCTACACTCTTGTCGGGGTTATCTTTGGCGATCTTAAGGGCATCAAATGTAGAATACACGACCCGTACGTCAGCACCCTGAGCCTTTTCTTCTTGTAAAGAAGACACCGTACCAGGCACGCGGATCATGTCACCGAAGGTGGTGACTATGACATTTGGCGTCCGTGCGAGCTTAACAGCGCAATCCACTTCTTCAATGGATGTTACACACACAGGACATCCAGGCCCCGAGATGAGTTCCACAGCATCGCCTAAAAGGCTCCTTATTCCATGCTTGAATATTGCCATGGTGTGGGTTCCGCATATCTCCATAAGCCGAATTGGCGTGGTAACTGCCTCCTTTATTCGTTTTACCAATGCCTGAGCTAGTTCTCTATCCCTGTACTCGTCCATGTATTTCATAGCGACCTCATTCAAAATTTCCTTTTTTGCCAGAAGCCTTTAGGCCTGCGAAAACTGCTTGCCCCAGTGAGAGTCCTCCATCATTTGAAGGTACTAATCGGTGGGAATACACAGTAAAGCCCCTAGAACCAAGGGCTCGATGGAGTCCAAGGAGCAATGTAGCGTTTTGAAATGACCCACCACTTAACACTACCTCTGACAACCCCATCTCACTGCGGATGTCAGAAGCCACATCCGTAAAGAGATTGATAAGGGAATTATGAAACCGACTGCTGATTACACCAGCAGGCGTTCCTTTGATTATGTCTTCTACCACTGAACGAATGAGATCACGCATTTCTAATATCCTCATCCCTTGGTCTATGCTAAATGATACAGGATAGGTTCCGGAGGCTTTCTTGGTTTGACACATCTCAAGCTCAATGGCGGCCTGACCTTCGTAAGCGATGGTGTCTCGAAGGCCTAGCAACGAGGCTATGGCGTCGAACAGCCTCCCGCAACTGGAGGTAAGAGGTGAATTTATTCCATTGACGGCCATTGTCAATACATTCTTTGCCTGCTTACGGTTCAGGCGAGACGCATACGGTATAGGGAGATCAAAAAGCCCCTCGCCAAAGGATCGGTAAAGATACATCAAGGCCATACGCCAGGGTTGCTTTGCGGCCATATCGCCGCCTGGCTGCGGAATATAGTCGAGGTGAGCTACTCTCTTATAACTAGTTAAATCTGCCACGAAGAACTCACAGCCCCATATCTTTCCGTCTTCTCCCATGCCTGTGCCGTCCATGGCAAGGCCTATTACAGGCCTCGTCAGTCCATGTTCTGCCATGCAGCTAACAATGTGGGCGTGATGGTGCTGCACTATGATTACAGGACACGTATTCTGGCTCTTGGCGAATCTGGTGCTCAAGTAATCCGGGTGCAAATCGCAAGCCAACACCTCAGGGGTAATTTCCAGTATGCGCTGGAGGTGTTGGATGGTCAATTCAAAGAACTTGTATGTCTCCAAATTCTCCATATCCCCTATATGTTGACTGAGAAAGGCCCTGTTTCTTTTTGTGAGACAAACAGTGTTTTTGAGTTCCGCACCTACTGCTAGGGCAGGGGCGAGGGGAGAAATCCTGGTAGAGAGAAACACGGGGACAGGAACATAGCCGCGTGAGCGTCTTATCTGCCGAGTCAGTCCGCCTACGACCCTCACCACTGAGTCGTCGCTTCTGAGGTAAATATCGCGGTTATGGATCAAAAAGTAATCAGCAATGTGGCCAAGGTTTTCGAATGCGGCCTTGTTATCAATATTAATTGGCTCTTCTGTCATGTTACCACTAGTCATTACAAGAGCCCTGTAATTGCCCTCCATTAGAAGGTAGTGCAAGGGGGTATAGGGGAGCATAATCCCAAAGTATTTGTTTTTTGGGGCGACCTGGGGAGAAAGCCCATGACTTCGTTTTTTTCTTAGAAGGACGATGGGCCTTTGCATAGATGTGAGTATCTTGGCCTCTTGATTATCAATATAGGCCAAACGCCGGGCTGTATCCAGATCCCTTACCATAATGGCCAGAGGTTTTTCCTCTCTGTGTTTTTTCCTGCGCAGCCTCACGACAGCCTTATGATTAGAGGCATCCACGGCCAGATGGAAGCCTCCTAATCCCTTTATGGCGAGGATATTTCCCTGTTCAATAAGGGAGATGGTTTTTCTAATAGGGTCATTACAGACGATTTTTCTACCGCTGGCATCATGGAGGCTAACCTGGGGCCCGCAGTCCCAACAGGCATTGGGCTGGGCATGGAATCTTCTATTGGAGGGATCATCGTATTCTTCCTGGCACAACGGGCACATTTGGAAGACCTTCATGGTGGTTGTGGCACGATCATAAGGTATGTCTTGGATTATTGTGTATCTGGGACCGCAGTTTGTGCAATTGATGAATGGATAACGATAACGTCGGTCATGAGGATCAAACAACTCCTTCAGACAATCAGGACATATGCAAACATCAGGTGAGATGAGGGTGGAGCGCTCCTGGCCGACTTGACTTTTTCTAATTTCGAAGCCGTGCTCTTTTTTCGGAGGAATTTCTTTCCAATCCACTGAGGAAATATAAGCTAGGGGAGGAAGGCAAGACATTAAGGCGTCACGGAATTGGCTTATGTTGCTGTCTTCCCCTTCTACTTCAAGAACAACACCAGTAGGTGTATTGGTCACATAACCGCTTAGCTCATAACGTTGTGCCAATTTATAAACAAATGGCCTGAAACCGACGCCCTGGACAATGCCCTCTATGGCACCTTTATTTCTCTTAAGCATTACCAGCCAGGGATGCCTTTCTGTGTTCTACGGTTTCTTTGAGCCAATCAAACCAATCTGTCAATCCCTCACCGGTCTTGCAAGAGATTTCGAAAATGGTCAGTTTAGGGTTAATTTTTAGTGCTTCTTCCTTTATTCTTTCAAGACTACAATCCACATAGGGCAAGAGGTCTATTTTATTTATGAGCAACACGCTCGATTCATGAAACATCAAGGGGTATTTCGATGGTTTGTCGTCCCCTTCGGTTACGCTTAATATCATGGCCTTAAAGTCTTCGCCCACCTTGAATTCCGCAGGACAGACCAAATTTCCTACGTTTTCAACCACAAGAAGGTCCATGTTATCAAAATCAAATTCCCCAAAGGTATCTCTGATCATATTTCCGTCCAGATGGCAGGCCCCTCCAGTGTTTATTTGAACTACGGGGATTCCTTTATTGGCAATTCTTTCGGCATCCTGCGAAGATTGTATATCGCCTTCAATAACTCCAAGGCGCAATTGGTCCTTAAGGGCGTCAATGGTTTTCTCAAGAAGGGTTGTCTTTCCGGCCCCTGGTGAGCTCATCAGGTTCATTACAGTCAACCCCTTTTCGTCGAATAAGGATCGGTTTTGCTGAGCAATGCGTTCATTTGCCTCCAGGATATTTTTTACCACAGATACCTTCATAAGTTTCCTCCCAAACTAAGAAATATTTGACGAGGCTTCATATGCAACCTCCATCATCTTAACTATGAAGCGCAGGGTATAATTTTTATTCAATTTCCATCTCTACAATGGACAGTTCATCTCCTGATATGGTTTTAATATCAGTGCTTTGACAATATGGGCATGCAAAGGCATAATTTTCAATCTCGAATTCCTTTCCGCAGCCATTACAATAGCCCATGAGGGGGATTACCTCCATTATGAGTTTTGCTCCTTCCAATTCAGTTCCGTTAGTCATTATCTCAAAACAAAAGGAAAGAGAGTCAGGAACAATGGCCGTTAGTTGGCCGATGTGTAAGCGCACTGATCGCAAGACCTTAGCATCGTTTTTGGCCATTTCTTCCTTTATTATTTCCAGCAGGCTTTGCGCAATGGACATTTCGTGCATTGGCTCATACCCTTGATTAACCTTCTCTTAGGGCTACTATGAGGGAGTTTACCTTTTGTCTTGCGTCATTAAATATTCCCGAGAGGTTAAGAGAGTGATTTGCAAAGATGCTACCGGGGTCTCCATTGAATACGATAAGGGGCTCGAAATTGCACCTGCCCAGGTCCTCGAGGATCTTGTCCACCAGGATGAGAGAATTCTTGTCCGTAAGGACGTTAATGAAATCCACTCGAATTGCCTTAAAAGATTCATTCAGAGCATAAGCCACTCCTTGTGCATAATAAAAATTGTCATCTATCTTGTACCAAGGGATGTTGACCTCCACCAGTTCCTTTTCTTCCTTTTGGCCTTTTTCTGCCTCCAGAGCCAGCACTTCTCGGATGTCATGAGGTGCGTGGATTAACCGGGTGTTTACCCCTCCCATTAAGGATGCATACTGGCTGAGTAGCTCTATTAAATTGTCTGCCCTCGGGTAAAAGGATGATTCGCCTTTTTGGAGGTTCCGGTAATACCTTTCCAGGTTATCATAGGCCTCTTTCCACTTGCTCTCTGCAGAAGGAAACCACCATTTGAAGGGGTCGTTGGAAAGGGCGTTAAAGGCCTTCTCCACCAGCGGGTCCAGCTTATCAGTGGTTCTCATCCGGGAAAGGTTGTCCCTCAAGACCCTCACGTTGTAACGTACCACCTCCAGTTCACCCAATTGAAAATTGGGCATGTTGTCGAGTAACACGGTGGGCCAGAAAACATCATTGGGCATCCAATTGTCTAGCATTTGGGCAATAAGGGCCTGGTTTGTCCGGATAAATAAGGAACCCTTTATGGCCTTGTTGTAATTTGTGACATTAAGTGGTTTTGGCTTGACGGAATTTATGGCCATGTCTACCAGAACAACCACGCCAAGGACAATGATCAGGATGACGATAAGAACGGCCCTGGTCTTCTTCGATCCTTGATCCTCTCTCTTGTTTTGCTTCATCGTTTCACCTCTCAATTAGGATACGCACTCTTGCATGGAAAACCTTCATTGCAGATTGCACAGCAGTACCGATCACGTCCACTGGGTGACAGATCACTAGCACAAAAATGGAGCCCTTAACCCCAAGGCATTCTAAATGCCAAACCAGCGGATTGTCAATAAGCAAGGCCTTAATGGAAATTCACCGGGGATAGGGCCTCACAGAGGGGAAAAGCGTCTTATCGGTATGGGGAATAAACTTGGCAGCGCTAAAAAGATTCATGAATTCCTGGTTAACATTAAGCTCCAGGTAGGTGATTTTGTCCCTGATCTCGAAGCACTCTTGTCTGGCCTCTTGAGACAGTAAAGCCAGGGTGGCCCCTTGCAGCGAGGTGTTTCCCAGCGGAACATAGGTTTCCAGTGGCAGGTCCGGTATCATGCCTAATGTAATGGCAGAGCGCGGATCTATGTAGGAGCCAAACGTTCCTGCAATAAAAAACTTGCCAATATCGTGGATGTCAATATCAACGGTCTTGGTGATGGTAGTAAGAATGGTGTACATGGCCGCCTTTGACCTTATCAGGGAATCAATATCCGGTTGGCTTAGGGTGAGAGGCTTGCCTGTGGCCGATTCATTGGCGTGAACCACTACGAAGTGGTTGATTCCTTCAATCTGAATGAGGCGTTCGCCGCATCTGGAAGCCACGAACTTGCCCCTAAGGTCAATCATGCCCGCCAGGAACAGTTGGGCCACCAGGTCAATTAGACCGGACCCGCAGATTCCAACGGGTGGGAGATCTTCAATGGTATGATATTGTATTTCCAGTGTTTGGGGGTCAATGGTTACCTTATCAATTACGCCGGGCCCGGCCATCATACCCATGGAGGCCACCCCTCCTTCGAGGGCAGGGCCTGCGGCTCCTGCGCAGCCCATTAACCAGTCCTTGTTTCCCAAAACCACCTCTGCATTCGTTCCTACGTCCACCAAGAGGCAAATTTCATCCATGTGGTTCATTCCTGATGCCAAAATACCAGCAATGAGGTCACCCCCAAAGTAGCTGCCAACGTTTGGAAGGGCAAAGACGGGGGCCCTTGGGTTGATATTGATCCCCAGCTCTTGCGCTGAAATTATCTCTGGCCTGTTTACCACTGGAATGTATGGCTCCCGGCATATCCAGTACGGATCCAATCCCAGGAAAAAATGGGTCATCGTTGTGTTACCTGCCACGGTGAGAGCCAATATTTCATGGGGGGCAAGGGCAAGTTCAGAGGCCACACCGGAGATCCTTTCATTTAGATGGGTTATGAGCATTTGTTGAAGGTCTGCAAGGCCCTCTGGCTTGGAGGCATAGTGAATACGGCTCAAGATATCGGTCCCGATTTTTATCTGTGGATTGTGAAAAGATATCTCTTTGGCAATATGGCCGGTATTTAGCTCTATAGCACGCATCACCAAGGTGGAGCTCCCAAGGTCTAAGGCCAGTCCATAAAAGTGGCCCTTGTCCTCTGGTGGGCTTAGGTGGATTACCCTCCAGGTGCCGTAATCTTCGTAAGCTGATACCCAGCAATGGTAGGCAAAGTCCCTCAGAAGTTGAGGGATATCCTTAATAAGTGAGTAAGGAATACTGATGTTTTCCGCGCGCAATTCTTTCTTCAAGTAACGGACAAGGCGGTCTATGTCTGCCGTGTTGTCTTTCAGAGAGGGTGAGGGCATCTGAACCCGGAGTTTTCTTACCCAAGAATTGTGCCCATGCACAGTGGAATCTGACTTCATGTTATTCACCAATGATCTTTATCAGGGCTCTCTTTTTCCGCCTGCCGTCAAACTCGCCGTAGAATATTTGCTCCGACGGCCAAGAACCAGTCTTATACCAAAATTATCCCCTTCAAACTCAAGGGCAGATTACCAGCCACGAGGCACTGTTCATACAATAATCAGAAGGAATTAGCAAGCTTGGCGATGATGGCCTTG
>DQZA01000249.1 GCA_011042035.1 Desulfobacteraceae bacterium | reverse complement strand
TAATTTGTTCTCTCATCACTGACTCCCACTCCTGTCAGATCTTTTACAGTATCGCGTATGATTTCTGGGGTAAAAGGTTTGTGGATGAACCTGGCACCTTTACGCTGTAATCGTTCTATGCGCCTCTTACTTCCCTCATTAGATATAACAACTATTGGGATATCTCTCATCTGAGGATGCTCCTTCATACAGTCTATCATCTCCTCGCCATTCATAACCGGCATGTTAATGTCCACGATTACAAGATCTATCCAGTGCTGGTCAAGAACATCAAGCCCTCCCTTACCGTTTGCAGCCTGGTGAACCTCTCCAAGGGGAAGGCCACTCATACGCATAGCCTTTAAGATCATAGCCCGCATGACACCACTATCATCTACAATAAGCACATTAATCGCCATTCTGATAACCTGTTCCCAGACTTCGTCAATTTGTAAATCATTAAGTGGTTGAATGGTCATTCAAAAACATCACATAATTCACTAACCCATTGTAATGTCTTGCTGGCAACTATTTCAAGGTGACTGGTCTTGAGACCCAGCCTCTCTGTTTTGCTCACAGCTCCCTCTCTGGACCTTTACACCTGATAATTGTCCGGCCTGTTGAAAGGTCAAAATGGACTGTACGGATGTCCGTGCCGCCAATGTCCTCGGCATCTAAAAGAATATTATTCTTCCAGAGGAGTTTTTTCAGTACAATGTAGTTCCTCTCCCCTATTCTGAACATTTCATTCTTGCCCAAAGGTCGACTGCAGCCGGCAACTTTGACCACCAGTCTTCTCTTTTGACCATTCCGGCTATATATTTCTTCGAATAACTTTGGAACCCCTGTATCCACAAACATGAAAGGATTAGTCTTAGCCTTCTGGGGATTAATCTTGGATAGTGGTAGCATTGCATGCAACAGTCCACCGACTCGTTCTACCGGATCATAGACCATCAAACCCAGACAACTGCCAAGAGCATGGGTCACCAGGATGTCTCCTTTTCCCCCAACCTTCATATCACCCACTCCAACGACGTACCTCATTTGCTCCAACCAAAAACTTGATGAATAGTCATTTCCTGTATACAGCCGGCTGCACATAGCGAAATCTGTGTGAGATGGCCGACAGGCCCTCTGAGTGGCCCACAAAAAGATATCCACCTGGTTCTAAAAGATTCCAGAAACGGTTAATCAGCTTCTCCTGAGTGGCTCTATCAAAGTAAATCATTACATTGCGGCAAAAAATCACGTTGAAAGGCCCATTCATGGGCCACGAATCCATCAGGTTGAGCCACGCCAGTCGAACCATTGCCCTAACATTATCTTTTACCTTGTAGATGCGAGGTGACTCTTTTCGAATCCTGATGAAATATTTTCGCAGGATCGACGGCGGAAGGTCCTGGAGTGTCTCCTCTCCATAAATGGCCTTGCGGGCCTTTTCCAGCATTCTTGTTGAAATATCCGTACCCAGAATCCGTACGTCTTTGAACTCTATATCCGGTACTTCCTCTCTCAGCAGGATTGCCAGAGAGAAAGGCTCCTCACCGGAAGAACAGCCCGCACTCCAAAATCTCAATCTTCGGGCCTTAAGTTCTGGCAATATCTTCTCACCTAAATAGCTAAAATGTTCCTGTTCGCGGAAAAAACTTGTTTTATTGGTTGTGATCACGTCGATCATAAGGCCCAGTTCCTGTACCCCTCTGTCGCTCTCAATGTATCTTATATACTCATTAAAGCTTTTCATCCCGAGAGCTCGCAGGCGTTTCATGAGGCGGGCCCTGACCAGTGCCTCTTTACCGCTTTTCAGATTTATCCCGCATAATCTGTATACCAATTGGCTGATTCTCTTGAACTGCCTCTCACTCAGTTCAGCGGACATTAAATTCATCACCTTACTTTCCTGCCTCTTTCGTGAGCCCCCTTATTTAGCTCAAAGCTGAAGGCTCAAAGATTACTTCTTCTCTTGCCCTCAGCTTTCATTAATCCCTTCTCCATCCCCCGTATTTGCAAGCCTCACCAATCCGTCAACATCAAGGATCAGGCCTACTCGACCATCCGGCATAATAGCACCTCCAGAAATGCCGGGTATATCTCGCATAGCCTCCCCCAATGTCTTGATAACAATCTGTTGCCTACCAACCAGCTCATCAACGAGCAAACCAGCCTTCCTCCCATTATCTTCAATCACCACCACAAGTCCCTGATTTGGGTCATCCTGAGCTCCTTTGATGTCGAAGAGGTCGGCCAACCGAAACAATGGAATAAGTTCTCCCTGGAGGGATAGCATTTCACCCTGGTTGAGTACGGTCGAAAGGTCTTTCGGATCCGGCTTGATAGACCTGATAATCGACACTGTGGGAATAACATATCTTTCGCCACCCACACGAACCACCATTCCGTCAATGATCGCCAGAGTTAGGGGAAGCCTCATTCTAAAAACGCTCCCCTTTCCCACCTCAGATTGGATTTCGACCTGTCCGTGCAGGGCCTCAATGTTCTTCTTCACCACGTCCATCCCCACCCCACGACCCGATATCTCAGTAACTGTCTTTGCGGTGGAGAAGCCTGGCTCGAACACCAGGTCAAAAATCTCACGATCGCTCAGCGAGGTTTCCCCACTCACGAGTCCGCGTTCCCTGGCTTTGGCAAGAATAGCCTCACGGTCAAGACCTCTCCCGTCGTCCTTTATCTCTACCACTACGTTGCCAGCAGAATGGTAGGCGGACAACTGCACAATCCCATATTCCGGTTTGCCGATTTTCTGCCTGATCTCAGGCAGTTCGATGCCATGATCCACTGCATTGCGAACCATATGCACAAGAGGATCATTAATGACATCTACCATGTTCCGATCAATCTCGGTGTCTTCACCTTCGGTGATAAAATTGACCTTTTTGCCAGCCTTATGGGCCACATCTCTCACCAGCCGGGCCATTTTCTGAAAGGTCGCTTTGAGCGGAATCATCCGCATCGACATGCTCAAATCTTGCAGTTCACGAACAATTTTGCCTGTATGGGCCACCTTTTTTAAGAGCTCATGGTGATTACCATGGATCACTATTCTGTCTTGAGCCACCATTGAGTGGGCAACCACCAGTTCTCCCACCATATCAATCAACCGATCTAACCGGTCGGTACGCACCCGGACTGATGATTCCACTACCTGTCTGGTGCCTTTCATGTGCTGGTGTGTTCGAAGTGAAGGTTCTTCTGGTTCGACATATTCATCAGATATTCCGGCTCCTTCCGGGTCGGCTAAAATGCGCATTAAATCATCGTAACCTTCGGGCTTAAGAAAATGTTTGCCCTCTAATGCATCATGGAGGGACTGAATGAGTTCCTTCAGCATATCAAGGGCTCTAAGTCCCAGGCCGGCGTATCCATCGGTATAACGTATTTCGCGATCACGGACCCGGATTAAAAGCGACTCTGCATGATGAGCCATTTCTGATATGAGAGTAAGTTCAAGGAAGGCAGAGGTCCCCTTGATGGTGTGAAATGCGCGAAGAACAGTGCCAACGGCCTCCATATCTTCCGGGTCAGTCTCAAGAGATAGCAAGGCCTCTTCTGCGTTTGTGATTAGGTCGCTGCTTTCGGTTATAAATTCGCTCAAAAGATCAGGATCCGCGTCATCGGGCAGGTAGTCAGACCGCACACCTTCCTCATCCGACCCTTCCTCATCCTCTGGAATAGAATCTGGAGTGGGCCTCCTCTCCACTTTCACACCTTCCTCCATGGCATTCATGGCCTCTTCTATAAGTCTACCGACTTCCTTCATGGTTGAATCTGAATCAAAGACACTCCCCTCAATGATCCCCTCAATTTTTTTTGCAGCCTGGACAATAGATTCTCTGGAGCTTTCCGGATATGATTCATCGGCCGCGATTGTATTTAGGGATTCTCCCAGGCAGGCCAGTCCGGAGAGGTCATCTGGCTCAAGTTGAATCAAAAGGGCGGCCACATCATTTAGCGACAAATTCGAAGGTTTTTCCCAACGGACTGGCTTTGAACCATTATTCCACCCCCATTCACCTATGTCTCTGCCCATAGCACTCCCCAGTGCCTGAGCAGCCTTCCTAATAAGAAGTTCCCGATCTGGATCGTCCAGCAGGTACTGCTCTAAGGCGATCAACCCCTCGGATATGGCCTCAACAAGGACTAAAGAGCCAGTGGCAGATTTCTCAGAGATGGCCTTCACCCCTTCCAGACAAAGGGTGAGAAGTTTAGATAGCTCAGAGATTTCCTCGGGAAAATCCCGGTTCACTTTCTCCAGTTGATTGAAGATACCCTTCCATGCATTGCGGTCACTTAAGCTAACTGTCTCTATTTCTTCTCCGATTTTCTTGAGCGTCTGAATAATTGTCTTATTGTTCCCATCCATACCTAATAACACCCTGTCTCCCACCCGATTGAACCTGAAAACTATCCCTTTCAGTTAGATTTAAGAATCGCACCATTTCAAAATTGCTGCTAAATCTGCAAATCCCTTTAGGACCGAACCTTCTCACGGGGCAAGGTGCAAGGAATCTCCCAAATGTAAAAAAGATCCCCATCCCCAACCTGTGTCTTGTAAGGGTAAAGGTAGCGGCTGCCATTAACAAGCGGGTAATGCCCCCTTATTCCAATGCTCCAATTGCGGAGCAAAGCGAAGCCAAGTTCTATCGGGCCTGTGGCGAGTCACGCAAACTCCAACGGTTAAATTTTACTGGAGACGACCTTCCCGCCTTGATCGTTAATCTGAATCTTACCACCCCGGTAATAAACCGGGTTGGAGGGCATTAAGTTATTCAATAATGCCAACGATCCTTTAACAAGCTCAAGGGAATGCGTGAGCAAGGCCTTATTGGCTTGATTAGCTTCCTGGACACTCTGTATTAATGCTGACAGATTTGAGCAGCAGTCCTTCAATCGGGTAGAGTAAGGCTCCTCTACCAGTTGAGATAATTTAGTAAGTGTCAGGAGTTGAGGCGAGTATCCCAGGAGTTCTGCCAGCCTCTCCACCATTCTCACCCTCTCCTCCTCCAGTATTCTGATCTTAAGCACCAGGTTCTCTTTTTCTTTACTGGTCTCATTCAACTCCTTAAGTTTTGAATCTACAACAGCCCTTTCCTCTTTTTGGAAGACCAAAAGTAGCGATCGATAAAGAGCAGTTTCTCCTTCAAGTAAGCCCAAAAATTTATTCAACAGTAAATCCATTCTGATCTCTATATGCCTGGAACTCAGCTTTTGCCTCATCTGGCAATTTCAGTGGTGAAATATTGAAGGGACAGGCTGCATATTTGAGGCCCGAGCTTGAGTATTCATACAATCTCGTTAAGAAGAGATTCCTTTATCATCTTTGGAGCAATCTTTTTCCCCTCGATCTTGTAAGTCCCATTCTCAATCTGTTTTTTCATCAAGGCAACCTTTTCCTCCCGGATATCAGGAAAAGACCCCAAGCGCTTTCTTGCCTCCATGATCTCTCTTGCTTTTGAGGATAAAACAACCTTATCCTCTTTAAGAACCTCTCTGGAGTCCTGCGTGGCTGAAGCATCTATTTTTTTATTATCTTGTACATTGTTAACATGGGCCTCCAGATTGACAAAACGGTTTTCTCCCGTAATCTTCATTCTCAGGACCTCCTTTTTGGCCTGAATATTGTCAATCACTATTCTCCTAAATTTTCCCCCTCCTGGCCGCCTCTTGAGATGCAGAATTGAGGAGTTAACGGTCACAGAAAAAGAACCGGATATATCTGACAGACTCCTGTCCTACCTGATTATCTTATTGGCAAAAATAATTATAACTTTAATTATTCTCTTCACTTTTTGATATTTTGGCCCTCCATATCTTCCGGCTTTCTGCCAAGTTGTTCAATAAGAAGAGGCGAAAGGCCGATTCCTCCCCTGAAGGAGAGTTCTCTTGCCAGTTGAAGATCAAGCATAGAGGTATAGATCTCTTCAGCCTTTCCCCCGCTGATGAACCCAGACTTGGGAATGGTGGCCCGCATTTCTTTAAGAAGATAATAAACAAAAAGAGACTCCAGCTCCAAACATGCCTCCTTAAGTTGAGCGCCCCCCTTACCCGAAGTAGCAGGAACTTTGGTCAAAATTATGCTATCCAGTGATGCAGTCGGTAGAGAACCAAGGTCTGACATTAAATTATCTCCAATTTTGCCTGCAAGGCGCCGGCTGCTTTCATGGCCTGCAGGATGGCAATCAGATCTCGAGGAGATACTCCGAGAGCATTCAAGGCCCTTACCACCTCACCTATACTCACTCCGGACTCCACCACAAAGAGGGGAGCCTTCTCCTCTTTTACTGTGATCTGGGTTTCAGGAACTATCGTGGTCTGGCCTCGTGAGAAAGGTGCAGGCTGGGAGACCTTTGGCGTTTCCTTCACCTGCACACTCAAACTTCCATGAGAGATAGCGATCGTTGAGATTCTGACATTTTCTCCCATAACCACTGTTCCAGTTCGTTCATTGATCACTACCTTGGAGGCCGTGTCCGGAGTGACATCCAACCCTTCTATCAGGGTGACCAATTTCACAATATTTCCTGAATATTCCTCAGGGACCCTCACTTCCACGGTTCCAGCGTCCAAGGTATGAGCCACACGCCCATATAAAGCTGTGTTGATTGCCTCTGCCACGCGGAAGGAGGTGGTAAAATCAGGACTGTGTAAGATCAAGGATAGGGTTCTTTTTTGATTAAAATTGGAGGGGATCTCCCTCTCGATCAGGCCTCCCCCTACTACCCGTCCTACGGTAGGGAAGTTCTTCTGAACCCTGCCACCTGCCCCCCCGACAGAAAACCCTCCACCTAAACTAACCGGGCCCTGGGCAACAGCGTAGACCTCTCCGTCTACTGCCCTGAGGGGAGTCAAAAGTAGCGTTCCACCCTGAAGGCTTTTTGCACTGCCTATGGAGCTGACAAGAACATCAATCCTGCTGCCCGCCCTTGCAAATGGTGGTAGGTCAGCGGTGACCATCACAGCGGCCACGTTATCAACATTTATGTCCTTGGGACTAACTGATACCCTCATTCTCTCCAACATACTTGTTAGGGATTGAATAGTAAATTTTGACTTTTTATTGTCACCTGTACCATCCAGGCCTACCACCAATCCATATCCAACCAACTGATTCTGACGTACTCCTTTGATATCCGCGATATCCTTGATCCGCACGCCATGAGCATGGCCAATCAAAAGGACCAAAACTGCTGATATTAACCCAAATTTTGTAAGGATATTTTTAAACATGATGCCGAGATTGACTGCAAAATTTAGAATTACTTAAATATTCAACCATTCAACTACTCAACTATTCCCCCTAAAATGGCCAAATCCAATCAAATATCCTTGCCAGCCAGCCCGGACGCTGACGGTCATCAATTATGCCTGAGCCTCTATATGCGATCCTTGCATCAGAGATATAGGTTGACAGGATTATGTTGTCCGCAGAAATATCCTTGGGCCGGATGATTCCGGATAGAGTTATAAGCTGTTTCTCATTGTTCACCGTTACTTCTCGGGATCCGACAATCTTCAGGTTCCCGTTAGGTAATACCTCAGTGACCCTGGCGGTGATATAGGCGGTCAGCTTTCCAGTCCTGGTGGTTGTACCTGACCCATCAAAACTGCTCTCCAGTCCACCCTTCACACTGGAAAAAGGGTTAAAGAAGGGATGTGAAACTGGAAAATGCTTTTCCTTGTTAAAGAACTTTTCTATACCCCCAAACAAAGAAGATTTTCTTCCGGTTTGGGTGGTGGCCCTATTCGAGGCACTGGAGGATTCAACTATGCTGATAGTAACGATATCTCCTACGGTTCTGGCTTTATGATCTTTAAATAAGTCACTAAAAGGGCCGTCATCCCGCCAGAGAGACCCCTCATAGCTTACTTGAGGTTTTTTGAATTCATGAATAATATTCCCTTCAATAGGCCTTGTCTCCTTATGACTCGTAGCACATCCGGAAAGGAATAAGAAAAAAAGCAGAAAGGAAAGAAGGCCACAAATCAGAAAGGTCGATGACGATCTCTTGCAAAACATCTCTATCCATCTCCTGGTCTCAGAAATCAACCTTCACCGTCTTGGAATCCAGGACGCGGGCGTATATTTCCCTCTTGGAGTCAAGATTCACGACCCTGATTCTCTCGCCCCGGCGGCCTCTTTCCCTGACCTCTCCAAGGGCTGTAATCTTTAGACCATCCGATTCAGCAATCATCAGCACCACATCTCCGCGCCTGACCAGTGGGGGGAGCTCAACAAGATCGCTCCTTAAGACTACATTGGCATTAATCGCGCTTTTGGTTCTCTTACCCAGAACCTCTTCACAACTGGTGATAATATTGGATGGCAACTCTGCCAGATCCATTTTTTGTAGACGAATATCATCTTCTGTTATGAGTTGATACCTCCTCAATGGTCTCCTCGTGATAACCACTTCTGCTAACATCTCTATACTCACCGTCGCCCATACCCTCTTTTGAAAGTGCCTGTTGACCCTAAAAATGACAGACAAGGGTATTGTGCCCAAAAAGTCCGTATTTTTGGGGAGGATAACTTCATAGGTGATCTTCCCCTTGGGGAGGATAACATTCCGATTGACTCGAACATCTTTTACCCTTACCCTGCTTCTATTCCAGGGGATTTTCTGGTGTATAAAGTCCAAGACGATCTTCTTGATCTTTTCCTTGGAAATTTCAACAAAACCCCTGAATACCTCAACCTTTCTGGGAACATGCAGACTAATTTGAGATAGATCAATGGCGTTCTGTTTCAGACGAAGCCTTATGTATTGCTCATCGATTTGACGTGTCCTTCCGGGTAAAGGGGCCTTTCCAATGACAATAGCCCGTAGTTCCTTGGCCAATTCCGGGTCTTCACATTTAATCCGAGCTATCTCCCCAAGCCTTATCTTGTCTTTTTCTACCTCTGCCTTTTCCAGGAGCCTTATTGCAGTCATGCCAGCGGCAAACAGATATCCTGATATTCCTAACAGGATAAAAAGAGGTAAAAGCCCGACAATGAAGCCTGAAAAAAGCTTTGAACTTTGGACCTTAAACCTTGAATACATCATGGTCATCACTTAGCGTTTGACATTGTTCGCCATCTGCAACATTTCATCAGCGGTCTGAATCGCCTTACTATTGATCTCATAGGCCCTCTGGGCGATGATCATATTCACCATCTCTTCAACCACACTAACATTCGACATCTCCAGATAGCCCTGTGCGATTGTACCGAATCCGTCTTCACCGGCGGTACCGACAACGGCATCACCTGAAGCAGATGTAGGGAGATACAGGTTTCTACCGATGCTCTTCAATCCAGCAGGATTAATAAACCTGGCGAGTTCAATGGTTCCAACCTCGGTGGACTCAATCTCTCCTGCCTGTAAAACCGAAACCGTGCCGTCTGTTCCGATGGAGATCTTGGTGGTATCGTTGGGAATCGAGATCTCCGGTTCCACCGGAAAACCGTCAGAGGTGACTATCCGCCCCTCACTATCCAGCTTGAATGCTCCCGCCCGGGTATAAGCGACCTCCCCGTTAGGCTGCAAGACCTGAAAGAAACCATCCCCCTCAATGGCCATGTCCAGCTCATTCTGGGTATGCTGATAATCTCCCTGGAGAAAAATCTTCTGGATGGCCACTGGTCTTGTTCCGTGACCCAGTTGGATTCCGGTAGGCACACGAGTCCCTGCTGCAGAGGCAGCTCCTGGCAGGCGAAGTGTCTCATATAACAGGTCCTGAAAATCAGCCCGGCTTCTTTTGAAGCCAGAGGTATTTACATTAGCCAAATTGTTTGAAATGACATCGATATTTAACTCCTGGGCTTCCATCCCCGAAGCTGCTATCCATAGGGTTCGTAACATTTTAACCTCCTGGTGTCAGTTAAATAGTCAAGTTGTTAAGTGGGTTAGTTTTTCAATTTCTTTCAACCATTCAACGAAATCTGCTAATCCATCAATCCCTCATTCCAGCCTTCCAACCTCATTGATGGTTTTCCAGGTGGTCTCACTGAGAAACTGAATAACCTTTTGATATGACTCATACCCCCTCATCACGTCTATCATCTCCGTCATCACATTTATGGCATCAACATTGGAGAGTTCGATAAATCCTTGTCTTACCTTGACACCTTCGCTCCTGTTTTCAGTAACGCTCGGATCTGCAGGGGCAAATAGCGTATTTCCCACTTTTTCAAGGGCATATGGCTGATTGAAATCGACAATCTTCAGGGTGCCCACCGGACTTCCATCCACGGTGATATTCCCTTCCACATCAACAATAATATCCTGGCCATTGATATAAATCCTACCATTTCGCCCCAAAACAGGCAGACCTTCCTGGGTCACCAGCACCCCATCCTGATTGAGGGTAAAAACTCCCTTTCTCGTGTATCGAACTCCTTCTGGTGTTTCAACACAGAAAAAGCCATCTCCCTCTAATGCCAGGTCCAGGGGATTGCCTGTAGATTTTAGCTGACCGGCAGAGAAGTCGGTCTTGGTCCAGAAGGGTAGATAGTAGGGAAAATTCTGTGGCTTTCCCGAAATTGAGGTCTCTTTAGAACCCTGTTCTGTAGATTTTGGTGATCCAGATATCCGGAAGGCTGTTTTATCTTCCTTAAAGCCCACGGTATTGATGTTAGAAAGGTTATTGGCTAAAACCTCCAGCCTCTTCTGGTAGGCTAAGGCCCCCCGGGTCGCCATATATATCGCTGTACTCATCTTCTAATCTCCAAAGGTGATCCGACCGTGGATTACACTCGAATCGTGATTTTGAAAAATGCAAATCTTCTTACCATTCCTGATACAAATTTAATGTGCAAAAGACATACCAAAGATAAAAAAAGTTTTTTTATAATTATTCCGACATATTAGAAAGCGTATTCTCGAATTTCAATCTAGGGCCATTCCTCCCATAGGTAATTTTTGCCTCTTGTCCAGTTTTTGCCTATCCGTGGGAATTGACTGGGATTCATGGGCCTTTTTTCTAAGTTTTATGATGAGTTCAAGTTCGGCCTTGGGTATTTTTACTCTCTTAGAAATTTCTTTTATATCCAGGCCCAAATTTGCTAATCTTACAGCCTCTTCATATTGATCACCCACTAAACCATCACCGCCCAGATCCCTTTTATTTTGTTTTGGCTCTTTTGTAAAAAAAGCTTTCTTCTTTCCTTCCTCTATCTCTCCTTTCTCAATCAGTTTCTGCAAAACCTCACACTCTTTCCTTAAGGTATCTGAAATCGCCTCAAAGGCCATCTCGGATTGTCTTATCAATTCAACAAGTACATCATGAAAATCTCCCAAG